>DATCGK010000159.1:0-3949 GCA_036508975.1 Candidatus Limnocylindrales bacterium | reverse complement strand
CCGCCAGGCGCTGAGAGCCCTGGTCGAAGTCGCCCGGCCCTTCACCCAGCGCGATCGCGGAGAACAGGACACATGTTGTATCTGGCCGGCGACTGGCCCGGTACGTTTGGCCGACGTAGCCCGGCCAGGCGGCGCCCTTCTCCGTGTGGCCAGGGGCCGGGCCAGTGCCTCCCGACACCTCGAGCGCGACCCACCGAACGACAAGGGGCCGAACGTCACATGCAAGATGACGCATACGGGAGTACGTTCGGCCGACGTCGTATTGGGAGCGGACGAGTCGTTCGGCTCCGGGGAATTCCGGACCCGGACGGTGTCCGTGACCGAAGCGAGTCTCCGGGCCGTGATTGGGCACCCGGGCGACAAGGCGGGCAACAGGCAGGAGCACCCCGATAGGAAGCCGCGCCCCGTCCTCTCGAGCATCGATATTGTCGCGCTCGATCTCGGTCGACGGCGCCCTGATTGCCGCCGTGATCGCCCTGGCGCTCGGCACCGCGGCCGGCGTCGTCGTGCCCGGGCTGCCGGCGAGCATCGTTGCGCCGTCGCTCGACACCGTGCTCGACACGCTCACGACCTTCGTGACGCTCGGCGTGGCCGTGCTGGCCTGGGTACGGTTCCGCCAGCGTGGGGACCCCGTCGCTGCGTTCCAGGCGGCCGCGTTCCTCGTGCTGGCGATCGCCAACGGCCTCACCGTCATCGTGGTCACGACGGGCCTCGACGTCCAGGCAGGAATGGCGCTCGCTTCGCCCGGCCAGGCGCCGATCTACGTCTTCACGATCGCCCGCATCCTGGCGGCCGCGCTGCTGGTCCTGGGCAGCCTGGCCTCGCTTCGCGAGAAGCTCATCGAGCACGGGCCCGCCATCGTGCTCGGGTCGGCCGTCGCGATGGTGCTGGCGATCGCGCTGGTCGAGGTGAGCGCCGAGGCGTTGCCCTCCCTGGCGTCCTTCGGGATCCCCAACGTGACGCCGAGCGCCCCAGGAACCGCCCCGTTCTCGTCCTCGCTGACGCCGCTCGGCGCGATCGCCGAGATCGCGGGCGCGACGCTGTTCCTGTGGGCGGCGGGCCTCTCGCGCCGGTTGAATCTGCGCGATGGGCTGGTCAGCGACAGGTACATGACGATCGGGCTCGTCTTCGCCGCCTTCGCCCAGGTCCATACCGCCATCTTTCCGGGCACGTACTTGGGGCTGGTCACGAGCGGCGATCTCCTGCGGCTCGCGTTCGATCTCATCCTCCTCCTCGGCATCCAGGCCCAGGCGGCGGCGATCCTCGCTCGCCTGGGGTCGGCGAACGTGGACCTGGCCCGGCTCAGGGTGGCCGACGTCCAGCGGGCAGGGCTGGAGGAGCGCGCCCGCCTCTCGCGGGAGCTGCACGATGGCCTGGCCCAGGACCTCTGGCTCGCCAAGCTGACGACGGGACGCCTCGCCGGTCTTGCCGATCTCGGGAGCGAGGCGCGTGCCCTGGCCGGCGAGCTCAGCCAGACCATCGACGCGGGGATCGCCGAGGCCCAGCAGGCGATCGCCGCAATGCGTGAGCCCACCGAGCCGTCTGGCTCGTCGTTCAGCGAGCTGCTGTCGCGCTGCGTCTACGAGTTCGGGGATCGGTTCGGCCTGCGCGTCGAGTTCGAGTGCGAGCAACACATTCCGCAGCTGACGGCACGGGCACAGGCGGAGGCGCTCCGGATCGCTCAGGAGGCGCTCAACAACGTGCGCCGTCATGCGGACGCGACCGTCGTGCGCGTCCGGGCGGGCGTGGAATCCGGCGGGCTCGTCGTGGTCGTGGGCGACAACGGTCGAGGCTTCAACCCGGGCGCAGTCGGCCGCACCGCGTTCGGCCTGACGAGCATGCGGGAGCGGGCCGCCCTGATCGGTGGGGAGCTGCACATCGACTCGCGGCCCCTGGACGGCACGCGCGTCAGCCTCCTGGTGCCGCTCGCGCTCGCGCCGGTGCCCATCGATTCGGACGTTCGATGATGGATCCGCCCCGGGCGAGGCACCTTCGCGTCATGCTCGTCGAGGATCACGCGTTGGTCCGGGCGGCGGTGCGCCATGCGATCACGGCGCCCGACGTGGAGCTGGTCGCCGACGTAGCCACCGCTGAGGAAGCACTCGAGCTTGCCCTCCAGGTTCGACCCGACGTGCTGCTCGTCGATATCGACCTGCCAGGCATGGATGGCGTCGGGCTCGTGCGCGAGCTGGCACCCCGACTCCCCGAGACCCGGATCGTGATGCTGACGGCGTCGACGGCAGACCACCATCTCGTTGACGCGATGCGGAACGGGGCGCGCGGATACCTGACCAAGAACCTCGCGCCGGAGGCGCTCCTCCGCGCCGTGCGAAGCGCCTACGACGGCGAGCTCGCGATGCCGCGCCTCATGGCCGCCCGGCTCGTCCACCACCTCGTCGAGATCTCGGGCCGGACGGCCAGCTCTCCCGACCCGGCCCTCGCAGGGCTGACGACGCGGGAGGAGGAGGTGCTCCGTCTCCTGGCCGCGGGCCTCACCGATCGCGAGATTGCCTCGTCGCTCACGATCTCGGGCCGCACGGTGGAGGCCCACGTGAGCAGCGTGCTCCACAAGCTCGGTGCGCGGAACCGGGCCGAGGCCGCCAGGCGCTATCCCGACGCGGGCTGACCCGTCGGGTCGCGTCGCCCTCGTCCTAGAGACGGAACGGGAACCGTCCGCGCGCTTGCGCCCGTCCAGACGGCGCGCGGTCGCGCCGGAGACCCAGCCGACAGAGGATGCCGTCGATCTCCTCGAGGTACGGACGGCCCTTCGGCGCATCCGAGTCACTGCCCGGTGCGTCGCGGTTGTTCACCAGCCACTGGAGGTAGCCGGGGTCTCTCCGCGCGATCTCGCCGAGCGACCAGCCTGCGAAGACGCCGAAGTGCAGGACGCTACCCGATGGATGGCCCGGGGGCGGACCGGCCCTCCCCGTCCAGGGCGGTGGAGCTGGTCCGGTCGGGACATCAGCTGGCCGGTTCGCCCGCCGCTCGGCATCGTAGGCGGCGCGGCGCTCTGGGACGGCTAGCACTTCCCAGGCGCGGTTGAGCTCGCGCATCCGCAACTCGCCGCTGGCACCTGCGTGGTCGGGATGGTGGACCGCCGCCAGGGCGCGATACGCGACCCGAATCGCGGCGCGGTCGGCCGTGGCATCGACCTGGAGCACACGGTAAAGGTCGTCCATCCCTCAGCTCCGCGCGAACGCGCGTGCCGTCGCGATCTCGACCCTGAGCTGGCGCGGGCGGGCGACGTCGAGCGCGGCTCCCTTTCCATTGCCCATGATCAGGAGGATCCGCTCCCCCGTGACGACGGCGTCCTCGACCTCGTCGAGGTCGATCGCCACGGTCAGCCGGCCCACCAGCACGAGCCGCTTCGAGGTCACGTAGAGGTCGCCCGCAAGGCTCGCGGGACTGCTCGATCGGGGCGGTGGCCGGCGCCGGTCCAGGACCACCGAACGGCGCACGGCCAGCACGTGCTCGTCGGGGCCCAGCAGCGGTGCGATCCGGCCGTCGGGCGCGAGCGAGGGCATGGCTCGCGCCAGGTACTCGTCCCGCGCCCGGTCCGCGGCGGCTTCGTCAACTGCGGCGCGCGAAACGATCTCGGCGGCGTCACGGATCGCGGGATTGTCCGCTCCCGTGTCACCGGCTGCGCGGCTTTGGGCGGCCTGGCGGCGTAGACGCTCCATCACGGCAGCGTACGGCGCCATGGCGCTCGCCCGCGCCCGGGGGAGTACCTAGCCGGGTACGCATTCCTCGCCCGCCTGAGGCGCCCGAACCCGTACCCGTCTCCGGGCTGGCAAGGACGGCGGCCGCTCGACCTACCGTGGCACGCTCAAGGTGGCGCCGGGCGCGACCGGCGTGGTGGCGAGCGTTCGCTGCGACCGCTTGGACACGTACCCGTACATCGACATCCAGGAAGACGACACGACGATGACCCACGAGGCCACCGTCGGCA
>DATCGK010000158.1:0-7634 GCA_036508975.1 Candidatus Limnocylindrales bacterium | reverse complement strand
CGCCGGTTCGAGTACCTCAGGACAGCCGGGCGGCGGAGGGGGGGAGGGGAACTCCGCCCGGCTGCATGATGTCGTCAATCTTGGGTCGGGTCCGGGATCCGGCTCCGTCCACTGACAAGCCGAAGTTTCCGCCCCGGACGGGACGGCCCGCGCGGGCCGCACAGCCCGCCCTTCGAGGACCCTGCGGGCCCAATGGCAGGGTCCCGATCCCCCGCTGGTCCCGGACCGTCCGGCCCCCGGTTCCGGGACCCGCGGCGGCGAACGGCTCCGCCGGCAAGCCGGTCATGCGTCGCCGGACGACCACCAGCGGCGGAGGGTCGGGACCGGCCTCAGCGCGGCCCCAACCGCGCCCCGATCGCAAACCGGTCGTCGCGGGCCACGTCCGGGGACGCCGCCCGGATCTCGAACCCCGCTCCCTCGAGCAGCCGCCGGGCGACCACGATCCGGGTCTCGACGTCAGCCGGCTCCACGACATCCCGCTCGGCCACCCCGATCACTGCCTCCATCGCCACCCCGGCCGGCCGGGTCGTCGCGAGCGTGCCGAGCAGCGCTCCCGCCAGGCCTGCGCCGCGCCACCCGGGTGCGACCCCCACGGCCAGCAGCGATTCCACGGCCCGCGCCCCACCCACGCCCGCCGTCCCCTCCCCTGTCGCCGGCGCGGCGACCGCCACCCCGACGATCACGTCTCCGGCAACCGCCGCTACGACACGCGCGCCGTCGCCCAGGGCGGCCGCCAGGAGTGACCGCCCGTCGCGCGGGTCGAACGGGGAGACCGTCCGCGGAGCGAGACGGAGGCGAGCGAGGTCGCCCACCACCAGCCTTCGCACTGTCGGGGTGCTCACGGTCTCCAGGGAAGCTCCGCCGGGCTCCGGCGAGCCGGCTCCGGCCCGCGCCGAGCCCCGGCTGGGGTCCGGAGAGCCGACGCCGCGGGCTGCGGCGCCCGGACCGGGAACCGGCTGCCACCAGCCGCGATCCTCCGCCTCCCGGACCAGCCGCGGCAGCACGGCAGCCCGCACCCGGGCGAGCGACGCCATCGACCGCTCGTCCGCCACCTCCTGGGAACGGCTCACCGGCAGCCCCGCGTTCGGCGCATCGAGGAAGGTGGACGGCATCCCCGGCGTCCCGAACGCACCGGCCGCCGACTCCCACCGCGATCGCCAGGCCGCCGGCGTCCGCTCCGGGACCTCGCGGTGCGCCCCGGCCAGCCACGTCACCGCCCAGGCCCGTGGCACCACCCGGTACGCGTCGTAGCCCCCGCCGCCCGTCGCCAGCCAGCGGCCGCCCGCCCAGCGGTGCGCGACGGCATCGACGATCCGCGCCGCGTCTGCCATCGCCGTCGTCGTGACCCGCAGGTGCGCCAGCGGATCCCACGCGTGCGAGTCCGCCCCGTGCTGGCTCACCACCACGTCGGGCCCGAACACGGCGGCGAGCGTCGGCACCAGCGAACGGACCGCCGCAAGCCAGGCGGTTTCCCCCGTGTTCGGCTCCAGGGGCAGGTTCACCGACGTTCCCGCGGCGCTCCCCTCCCCCAGCTCATCGATGAAGCCCGTCTGCGGGAACAGGTAGCGGCCGCTCTCGTGGATCGAGAGGGTCAGCACCGCGGGGTCACGGAGGAACGCGGCCTGCACGCCATCCCCGTGGTGCACGTCGAGGTCCAGGTACAGGACGCGCAGGCCGTCCGCGCGAGCCCGGGCGACCGCAAGCGCGATGTCATTGTAGATGCAGAAGCCCCAGGCCTTCGACGCCATCGCGTGGTGGAGACCGCCACCCGGGTGGAAGGCGTGCTCGGTCTCGCCGCGGAGGACCGCCCCGATGGCCGCCAGCGAGCCACCGGCCACGGCGGCCGCCGCCTCGTGCATCCCGGGGAAGGCAGGGTTGTCGGACAGGCCGATCCCCATCGCGCCGGGCCTCGCGGGATCTGCCGAGAAGGCCTTCACCGCCTCGACGTACACCGGCAGGTGGACTCGCGCCAGGGCCGCGTCCGAGGCCGGCAGCGGCGCCAGGCCCGGTTCCGACCCGATGGCCCGCAGCAGGTCGATCCCGGGCCCGAACCGCTGCGGCGTGAGCGGATGGTGCGGCCCGAAGTCGTACTCGGGCGAGCGGGGACCGAAGACGAGGAGCGGGCCGGGGGCGGAGCTGCTGGACACGTCGGGCACGATACCGTCCGCCCGGGAGTCCGCCCAGTCCTCTCCGAGCCCGGCGCTGCTACCATCCGCCCCATGGACATCCTGCTCGTCCTCATCATCGTGCTGGTCGTCGTCGTCGTCTGGCGCGGCCCCAAGACGCTGCCGCTCCTCGGCCGGGCGTTCGGCCAGGGTGTCAAGGAGGCGCGCAAGGAGATCGGCGACATCAAGGCCGATGCCGCCGCTCCGGGCGCCGAGGACGACAAGACCTCCTAGTCGTACGCCGGCAGCCGATGCGCTGCCGTGATGGCTGGAACGCGCGCCCGCCGCCGGTCGATCGCGCCCTCATCCACCGGCGCAGGGATTTTGCGTGGCGGACCCGGGTCCTGCAGCTCGCCCACCACGGTGGACACCGGACGTACGGGCGGCACGATGCCGGTCACGTCCCCATGAGCAGGGCGTCCAGGGCCTCGGGCTCGTGCACCGGCTGGCGGCAGGAGAAGTCCCGGCAGACGAACGCGGTCGGCCGGCCGTGCAGCGCAAACCGGAGGCGCAACAGCGAGACGGCGGACGCGGCAGGCACCGCGGTGACGGCCAGCACCCGGAACGGCGCGTAGCCCCGGTTCGCGGTGCGGACCAGCTCCACGGTGCCCGGGTCCTCCGGGTCACCGATGATCGCGACCTCCGTGATCCTGGCGTGCGCAAGCTCCAGGGCGGAGAGCCACTGTGCAAACGCGGTGGGCTGGCGCGCGAGCAGCGGCCCGACCGTGGCAATCGCGCGCTCGGCCGCCGCACGGTAGCGCGGCTCCCCGGTGAGCGCGGTGAGCCGGAGCAGGACAGTGGCCGCCACGGCGCCGCCGGACGGGACGGCGTTGTCCTGCAGGTCGCGGGGCCGGACGACGAGTCGTTCGGCATCGTCCGCGGTGTCGAAGAAGCCGCCCGATGGATCCGCGAAACGGGCGAGCATGACCTCCGACAACGAGACGGCCTCTGTGAACCACCGTTCGTCGGCCGTGGCCTCGTACAGGGCGAGGAGCCCCTCCGCCATGTCGGCATGGTCCTCCAGGACACCGTCAGCCGTTGCGCGCCCATCCGCCCACGATCGCCGGAGCCGCCCGTCCGGCCGGCGGAGGTTCGCGATCACGGTGGCTGCCGCTGCCGATGCCGCGTCGCGGTACCGAGCGGCGTCGCGGACCAGGGCCGGGTCGCCCGACGCGTCCATCGCCCGGGCCGCCTCCGCGAGCGCGCCGATCGCCAGGCCGTTCCAGGCCGCCAGCACCTTGCCGTCCCGGGCAGGCTGGGCGCGCCGGGATCGCCGCTCCAGCAGTGCGGCCCGCGACTTCGTGAGCCGCCCCGCCACGTCCGCCTCCCCCAGGCCGAACCGCTCCGCGAGCACGCGGTCGTCGCAAACCCGCGACAGGATCGTCCGGCCCTCCCAGTTGCCCCCGTCCGACACCCCGTACGCCGCCGAGAACAGCGCCGCCTCGGGGCCCAGCACCTCGCCCACCTCGGCCGCGGTCCAGGCGAACGTGCCGCCCTCGTCGCCATCGGTGTCCGCGTCCTGGCTCGCGGCGAAGCCGCCCTCTCGCGTCCGCAGCTCGCGCAGCAGGTAGTCGAGCACGCCCGTGGCCGTGGCCAGGTAGGCGGGGTCCGAGGTCAGCGCCCAGGCATGCACGTACACGCGGGCCAGCTGGGCATTGTCGTAGAGCATCTGCTCGAAATGCGGGACCAGCCAGGCGGCATCCGTCGCATAGCGGTGGAACCCGCCGCCAAGCTGGTCGTGGATGCCGCCCGCCGCCATCGCGTCCAGGCTCCGCCGTGCGATCGCCACCGGACGCGGATCGCCCGTCGCCGCATGCCGCCGGAGCAGCGCCTCGATCGTCATCGCCTGGGGAAACTTGGGAGCCTGGCCCCAACCGCCGTTGACGTGGTCGAAGGCGGCGTCGATGGCCAAAGCTGCCTGCTCCAGGACCTCAGCGGCCGGCAGGCGATCCACCGCGGCGCCGGCCTGCTGCCCCTCCACCAGGGCGTCGACCAGCCGGGCGCCCGTCCGCTCGATCTCATCGCGCTGCTCCGCCCAGGCAACCCGGATCGCATCCAGGACCTGGCGGAACGACGGCATCCCGTGGCGCGGCGTATCCGGGAAGTAGGTCCCACCGTAGAACGGGCGCCCGTCCGGCGCCAGGAACACGCTCATCGGCCAGCCGCCCTGCCCTGTCAGCGCCTGGACGGCGCCCATGTAGACCTGGTCCAGGTCCGGGCGCTCCTCGCGGTCCACCTTGATCGGCACGAAATGGGCGTTGAGCATCTCGGCCGTCGCCTCGTCCTCGAACGACTCCCGCTCCATGACGTGGCACCAGTGGCATGCCGCGTACCCGATTGACAGGAAGATCGGCCGGTCCAGCAGGCGCGCCCGCGCGAGCGCCTCGTCGCCCCACGGGTACCAGTCCACCGGGTTGGCGGCGTGCTGGAGCAGGTAGGGACTGGTCTCGCCCGCGAGGTGGTTGCGGCGCCCGGTACCCGGGCCGGTGTCGGCCATGGGACGATGGTAGACGCGCGACGCGGCCGACGGAACCGGGAACCACGGCCGGTCCTGCTGCCCGGCTGCCCGAAGGTCCTCCCCCGGATTGGGCCGAGTGTCGCTGGTAAGCCCCAGGCAAGGTGAGTAGCCTACGCTCGCATGACCGCCTGCCCATCCCGTTGCCGGAGCCGAAACGCTGAACCGGATCGCTTGCGCGACTGCCGTCGCCCTCCTTGTCTCGATTCTCGGCGCCGCCGGGACCATCGCCCCGGTGTCGGCTGCGGCGCGCGTCCCGAAGGTCGTCCTCGTCGTCGGGCCCGCGGGAGGGGTGACGGCGTCCTACCGCCGGCTGGCCGACCAGGCGGCCGCGGTGGCCGTCGACGCCGGTGCCCAGGTCGTCAAGGTCTACTCCCCGAATGCAACCTGGGACGCGGTCAAGGCCGCGGTCGATGGCGCGTCGATCGTCGTCTACCTCGGCCACGGCAACGGCTGGCCGAGCCGGTACCGGGACGCGCTGTATCCGCCCACCCAGAACGGGTTTGGCCTCAACCCGGTGGCGGGCGTGGACGACGATGCCCACCAGTACTTCGGTGAGGCGTCGGTGTCGAAGCTGCACCTGGCCCCGAACGCCGTGGTGATCCTCAACCACCTCTGCTACGCGAGCGGGAACACCGAGCCGGGGCTGGCCGAGGGCACGCGGGACCAGTCCATCCAGCGCGTGGACAACTACGCCGCCGGGTTCCTGCAGGCGGGGGCCGCGGCCGTGGTGGCAGAGGCGCACATTGGCCCTGCCTACTACGTGAAGGCCCTGCTCAAGGGCCACCAGAGCATCGACGCCACCTGGCGGGCCTCGGCGTCCGCCAACGGCAACACGTTCAACGTCGTCAGCACCCGCAGCCCGGGCTTCGTCGAGCGCCTGGACCCCGACAGCGCGAGCGGGGGCTACTACCGGTCGCTGGTGTCGCGCGGCGTGACCGCCGCGGAGCTCCGCGCCGGATCCACCGGGACCAGCGGCGGGACCATCCTGGGATCTGCCATCGAGCCGACGCTCGTCGGACGCGGGCTCTCGTTCGGGGAGCCGGCGTTCGCATCGCTGCCGATCGCGGCGACCCACACGCGGCTGACGCTGCCCGTTGCGTCCGGGGCGGCCAAGCAGATCCCCGCGAAGGCCAAGGCCGGAGTCCGCTGGGACCCGATCCTGGTAGAGCAGCCCTCCACGCCCGCCGCCGGCCTGGTGGCGTCGCCCGCGCCGACACCCAAGCCGACACCCGCGCCGACGCCCAGGCCGACACTCGCGCCCACGCCGGCACCCACGGCATCACCACCACCGGCACCCCATCCGGTTCCGGACACGCCCGGCGGCGGGTCGCCTTCGCCGGCACCCACGACCGCTCCCGAGCCGTCACCCACCGCCGCGCCGGCGGGACCGCCCGTCGATCTCGTCGAGCCGGAACAGCTCGGTGCCGTCGTTGACGTCGTGCCCGCGGTCCGCACGTCCGCCGGACTGAGGATCGATGTCACGTATCCGGCCGTCCCGGGGCTGTATCGCCTGGTGGTGACGCTCCACACCTCGTCGGGCATGGCCTATGACGCGGCCACCCAGGCACTCCTGGTCCCGGTCATCGTCCGCGTTGGCGGACCGGTGGCAGTCGCCTACGGGGCACCCGCGTCCCTCGCGACCACCGCCGGGGCCGTCTCGGACGTGGCCGTCCGCGTCCTGAACGCCGGATCGGAGCGCTGGGACAAGGCCGTGTCCCCGGCGCCCGGGATGATCATCGAGGACCCGGAGGCCGCCCGGCTGGTCGCGCTCCCGGCCCGCCTCGTGGCGACCTGGGTCTCTGCCGACGGGCTCGCCGTCCCCGAGGCGGTCGAGGTGTCCCTCGGCAAGACCGTCGCCGAGCCCGGCGGGGTTGCCAACGTGCTGGTCCCGTTGACAGCGCCGGCAACTCCGGGCTCGTACCTCGTGCTGCTGGACGTGCTCTCGCCGTCGCGCGGCCCGCTGTCGGCCATGGGCAGCGCACCCGCCATCATCAGGGTGACAGTGGGCGAGGTCCCTGACCCGACGCCGATCCCCCCGACCGTCCCGCCGAGACTCCCGCAGTAAGCCACGGTCGCCATCTCGACCGTGGAGCCGCACGCAGCCGACAGCCCAGGCGTGGTCCCGCCTTCGCGGACCGATGCCCTCCGATTCGCGGGCGCGGTTCCCGGCTTCCTGCCGAGCGTCCATGGGCTGGCATTCGCCAACGCGTTCCCGCCCGGGCCCACGCTGCGGCTCGGGCCACTCGATCCGCGCGCCGTGGGGTTCGGCGACGCGTCCGCGGGTCTCTGCGGCGGGATGGCCCTCACGGCGCGTGACCTGTACGAGGCGGGAATGTCCGCACCCGACGGCGATGACCCGCCCGCCAACGGCAGCCCGCGGTTCCGGGCGCTCGTCCGGCGCCAGGTCCAGTCCCTCGACTGGCTGCGCGTCCCGCTCCGGTACGTCGATCTGCAGGCGCTGCGTCCGGATCCCCCATCCGGCCTGGCGGCGGCGCTGCACCGTGAGCCGCCCCGCGTCGTGGCGATCCTGGACGAATGGCCACGCATCCGGGCTGAGATCGACCGCGGCCATCCCAGCGTGGTCGGCCTCATCCGGAAGGCGAGCGGCTCACCCTGGGACCTGACCCGGAACCACCAGGTCCTGGCCTTCGCCTATGGCGCGGACGATAGCCTGGTCACCCTCCGCGTCTACGACCCGAACCACCCGCGCCGCGACGACGTGGAGATCCGGGCCGCGATCTCGGCGGACCGGGACGCCCCGTGGCGGGACCGCATCCGGCTGGCTCAGACCACGGGTGAGCCCCTCCTCGGCTTCTTCCGCCAGCCGTACCCGGGGCCCGGATCCGTGCGGGCATGGCGCGACCGGTGACCTGTTCAGAGCACCGGGCAGGCGGGCGCTCGAACCCGCGAGGGGGGACGGGCCCGGATCCCGCCCCGGGGCGCGCTGCCGG
>DATCGK010000157.1:0-2274 GCA_036508975.1 Candidatus Limnocylindrales bacterium | reverse complement strand
GGTCCCGTCCTGGTCACCGGGGCGTCCGGCGGCGTGGGCTCGACGGCGGTCGCGATCCTGGCCACGCGCGGCTACGAGGTCTGGGCCGCAACCGGCAAGCCGGACGAGGCGCCGCGCCTGACGCTTCTCGGCGCGGCCGGGATCCTGTCCCGCGAGGACGTCACGGCACCGGGCAAGCCGCTCGAGAGCGTCCGCTGGGCCGGCGCGCTGGATACCGTCGGCGCGGCCACGCTGCCCTACGTGCTGCGCACGCTCCGGATCGGCGCCGCGGTCGCCTCGTCCGGCAACGCGAGCGGCGCTGAGCTGGTCACGACGGTGTTCCCCTTCATCCTCCGCGGCGTCGCGCTGCTGGGCATGGACTCGGCCAACATGGCGATCGAGCCGCGGCGCGCGCTCTGGAACCGGCTCGCGACCGACCTGCTGCCGCGTGGCATCGATGACGGCATCACCGAGGTGGACCTGGAGTCGCTGGAGCCCGCGCTGGACGCGATCGTGGCCGGGCAGGCGCGGGGCCGCTGGGTGGTGCGCGTCGCCGGCTGACCGGCCGCCGTCACCGCCGCGCGCCTGGGTGCCACGGCGGCGTCGCCGCCTGCTGAGGGGCTAGCCCAGGTCGCCCCGCAGCTGCGCCAGCGCCCGTCCCAGCGGCTCCTCCATCTGCGCCGCAGGGTACGGTCCGTCAACCCGGGCGGCCCCGAGCTCCATGAACCCGCCGTGGACCAGCGCTGCCCGTGCCATCACCTCGCGCAGCTCCTCCAGCGACCGCTCCACAAACGTTCGCCCGGCATGGCTCCCGTGCCCGGGCACCACCACGGTGCCGGGCCCGGTCATCGCCAGCATCGCCTCGACGGTCGTGGGCCAGTCCATCGGGAACCCGTCGCCGAAATAGGGGGCGGCTCCGTTCTCGAGCAGGTCGCCGGCGCACAGCACGTCCGCGTCGGGGATGCCGATGACGATGTCGTTGTCGGTGTGCCCGCGGCCGAGGTACCGCAGGTCCACCGTGCGCCCGCCAAGGTCGATGACGGCGCGATCCCCGAACGTCCGGTCGGGCGGGTCCAGGACGACTCCCGCGAGGTCGGCGGCCAGCTCCGGCATCGCCTCCGCGATCGACCTGCGCTGCTGCTCGCCGGTCAGCTCGATCATCGTCCTGCACCGGTCGTGGCCCCAGATCATGGCCGGGCGGAGTTGGTGATTGCCAAAGACGTGGTCGTAGTGGCCGTGCGAGTTGACGACGACGTCGAACCGCCCGATCCCGAGCTCGCGCGCGTCGGTGAGCAGCTCCCGAGCCTGGGCCGGCGTTGAGCGCGTGTCGACGACCAGCGTCCGGTCGCCACCCAGGACAACCACGATGTTCTGGTCATAGAACGCGTAGCGGCGGACGAAGACGCGATCGCCGATCTCGAGCCAGGACGAGGTCATGCCCGGGATCGTAACCGCACCCGGTGGAACCGACTACCCTGTCATCACAAGGAGGCATCCATGACCGCGAACGCCATCCCGTCGGGCATCGTTCCGACCGAGGGAACCGCCAGCGTTGCCGACGGCACGACGCTCCGGACCCTCAACTGGGCGCCCGAGGGTGAGCCGTGGGCGGCCGCGCTCGTGGTCCACGGCCTGGGCGAGCACGCCGGCCGGTACCGGACCGTCGCCGGTGCGCTCACCGGCGCCGGGATCAACGTGTTCGCCTACGACCAGCGCGGGTTCGGCGGGTCGGCGGGTGTCCGCGCCTACGTCGACCGTTTCAGCCAGTTCCACGACGACCTGGCGGAGCGGATGCTCGCCGCCCGCGCGTCGAGCGCCGGCTTGCCGCTGGTCCTGTACGGTCACTCGTTGGGCGGCCTGATCACCGCCGGCTACGTGCTCTCCGGTCGGGACCTGCCGATGCCGGACCTCCTGGTGCTCTCGGCGCCCGGCCTGGACGCCGAGCAGCCGGCCTGGAAGAAGAGCCTGGCCAGGATCCTCACGGGGATCACGCCCAGGATGAAGCTCGCGAACGGCCTCGCCAAGGACGGCCTGTCCCGGGATCCGGCCGTGCAGGCCGCGGTGGACGCGGATCCGCTGTGCCTCAGCACGTCCACGGTCCGCTTCGGGGCGGAGGCGTTCGCGGAACAGGACCGCGTCCAGGCGGCCATCGCGGGGATCTCGGCCATGCCGATGCCCACGTACGTGTTCCACGGCTCGGCCGATCCGATCGTGGCACCCGCAGCCAGCGCGATCCTCGAGGGCAAGGGCAACGTCACGCGTCGCGTGCACGAGGGCCTGCGCCACGAGTGCCAC
>DATCGK010000156.1:0-2949 GCA_036508975.1 Candidatus Limnocylindrales bacterium | reverse complement strand
GCGTCGCCGTGCTGCCGCCGCGCACCTCCGCCAGGGAGCCCGTCGGGGTAAAGGTGCCGGTGGCCGGGTCATACAGCTCCGCTGCCGTGCTGCATCCCACGGTGACGAGCACGCGCCCGTCGGCAAGCAGCGTGGCCGTCTCGCAAGGGGGACCGTCCACCGTGGAGTGCAGCGAGCCGGTCCAGGCAAAGCCGGGTGACAGGGCCGGGGTCGGCGTCGCGGCCGGCGTGAGCGGCGGCGGTCCGACCGGGGTGGCCGTCGTAGCCGTCCAGGGCGGGGACACGATGGCCGCTGCTTCCCGTCGGGGGACCACCCGGGGAGCGCGCCGCCGGCGTCTGCCGTCGAGGTCAGGACCGTGACCCGGCCGCTGGCGAGGTCCAGCGTTGCGATGCTCCCGGCATCCGTGTAACCCGAGGCATCGAGCGAGTTCCGCACGAACACGAGCTTGGTGCCGTCATTCGAGAAGGCGCCGCCTGAATCGCGGCTGCAGGGCGAGACACAGCCGGTGTCCACCAGCCGCGGCTCGCTGCCGCTCGCATCGGTCATGTAGAGCAATCCGTGGTCCATGAGGAGCAGGCGGGTCCCGTCGGGCGACCACGACATGCCGGTCTGCGCATACAGGCCGTCCGGGAACAGCTCGTGGGCATTGCTGCCGTCCGAACCGACGATCCACAGTCGTAGCCACCGCGATTGTGTTGCAGTCGGGCAATCGTATTCGAGTCCGCCGGAACTGCGCTTTCGAATAGGGCATCCATATGCATTGACATGCCAACCGATCCGCTTATTCTCAGGGCATGCGTCGGCATACCACGATCGACATCGACATGGACCTGGTGCGGGAGGCCGGGGTCGCGCTCGGGACCACAAGGATGACCGAGACGGTGCACGCGGCCCTCGAGGAGGTTGTCCGCCGCCGCCGGCTGCTCACGCTGCTGGAGCTCCGGCCCGCGCTCGATCTCGACGACCTGCGCGCCATGCGGGCCCACCGCTTCGCCGAGCGCCCCGAGCCGTACGGCGAGGATGTGGGGCCGGCGACAACGTGATCGAACTCTTCGACACGAGTGCCCTCATCCTCGCGGCGCGGCACCCCGGTGCGGCCGAGGCGCTCCGCGAGGCGATCGGCGGGGGCGGCCTTGCCGTCACCGACATCGTGGTCGTCGAGTACCTGAACGGGGCCCGCAACCTGGCCGAGTACGACCGCTTCGCCTGGTCGCTCGGCGCGGCGGAGCGCCTGCGCGCCGAGCCCGCCGATTGGGATCGCGTCTTGCAGGTCCACCGCCTGCTGGCGGCCTCCGGCGCGGGCCACCAGCGATCCGTGTCCGTGCCGGACCTGGTCATCGCCGCGGTGGCGGAGCGGCACGGGGCGACGCTTGTCCACTACGACGAGGACTACGAGCGGATCGCGGCGCTCACCGGGCAGCCCGCCCGCTGGGTGATGCCCCGCGGGTCGGCTTGACGTCGTCCCCCCTCCGACGCGGCACCCGGGCATGAGGGCCGTCCGGCGTCCTACTGGACGTGGACGACAGTGTGCATGACCTCCGGCATCTTCCTGCACGTGATGTTGTAGTTGCCCGGCTGGTAGAAGGTCATCACCACCTTCATCGGGCCGGCATCCTGGCCGATCCTCTTGTCGATGCATGGGCTCGCGGCCGGTTTCCCGTTCGTCCCCCATTCGGTCACCGAGGGGAAGTACCCCGTGGTGACGAAGAGCACTGCCTGGCCAGTCTTGATCGTGGCCTCTGGACCCATGACCTCATCCCAGGTGACTGTCGCGCTCGGCGTGGCGTTGTCGGTCTCAGCGCAGCGGACTGCTGCTGCCTGGCTGGCGGGGGCAGAGGTGGGCGTCGGGGCAAGTGTCCCCGCAGGGCCGGGCGTCGCCATCGCGGTGGCAGCCGGGGTCACCGTCGGCCCCGGCGTGGCCGCCGCGGCGACCGGCGGCGCGGCCGTCGAGACCGGCGTCGACGTGGGCCCTGTGTTGCGGTCCCGCTGCCGGCACAGCCAGCCGCGAGGACCAGGATCGCAGCGCCGGCCAGCAGCCGGCGGCCAGGGTTTCGTGAACGCATGTCCCGTCCCTCCGTTGGAGCGCGTGGTCCCGGCAGCGTAGGCCGGCGCCTGGAGGAACCGGCCCACGGGGCTGCGGGTGAGCTCAGTCCCAGGACTTGGATCCCCGCAGGATGTCGAGCGTGCCCTGGAAGCACGTGTGGCCGGCTGCCGGGGAGGCAAGACACGTGGTCTGCGTGTATTCGCCGCGTACTTCGTTGTCCTTCAGCCACCCGTCCGTGACACGTCCGGTGGTCACGGCCGAGGCGAGGAACGGGCCGACGAAAGTCCAGCCGGCGCCGGTCCCCCCGGTCACGAGGACGCGGCCGTCGGACAGCAACGTGGCGGCATGGAGCGTGCGTGCGGCCGCCATCGAGCCCGTCGGGCCGAACGTCCCGGTCGTCGGGTCGTAGAGCTCGGCCGAGGCGAGGCTTTGAGTGCCGATCTGGTTGCCACCGGCGATCAGGACACGGCCGTCGGCGAGCAGGGTGGCCGTCTGGACGCCACGCTCGACGGTCATCTGGGCGGCCGGGCTGGGTTTGGCCGTTGGGCGACGCGGCCGGAGTCTGGGCGGGGGTCGCGGCCGGAGTCCGGAGGCTCGCGGGACAAGCGCCCGGGGTGACGGAACGCGCAGATGGCCCAGCGTGCGGCATTGTCACCTGGCCAGAGGCGTTTGACCTGGGTCGTCGCAGCGCGTGGCAGACGGATTGCGCACGTTGCTGCTGCTCCAGTTGGGTCGGTTCTGGGCTGGCAGCGGCCTATCGGGTCCCGCTGCCCGGGTCGTACAGCTCGGCGGCCAGCACGGGGGGCTCGGTGGCGAAGCCGCCAGCCACGAGCACCTTGCCATCGGGCAGCAGCGTGGCCGTATGGGACTGGCGCGGCGGCGTGACCATGTCCCCTGTGGCGGTC
>DATCGK010000155.1:0-3803 GCA_036508975.1 Candidatus Limnocylindrales bacterium | reverse complement strand
ATGACCCAGTTGTACCTGCGGCGCATCTCGCCGTGGGCGGCGACACGCGCTCGATCGCGGACGGGCAAACACCAGGCGCCGCCGGTCGGGATCGCAGGTCCGGCCTTCGACGCGATCCTCGCCGCGTCAGCACAGCCTCATCGACATGGGGGAACTTCATTTGTAGGCTGCCGCGGGCTGCCCGTGTCGCGTATGACGGACGCCGCGGGGTACTAGGGGCCCGGGACGATCGCGTTATGGCGGGCGGTCGGGGAGGACGCGCAGCATTCCGCGACTGACACCAGAATCCAGCCACCAACCCACGGAGATAGCGTGCGCATCCCTGCCGCAGGTCGCCTGCCGCCGGGCCCGGGCCACCGTCGCGATGTCGGAGCCGCCTGAATGGCCCGAGCCGGTCACCTCGTGCCTGCGCGGGCCTCGGGGCCCGCGGCGGCCGAGCGCGGCGTGCTCCTGGCGCCCTGGCGAACCTCCGGCTGGGCCGCCTACGGCCTGCTGGGCCTGCTGGGCGTGGGTGCGTATTTCCTCGTGGCCACCCAGCGCCAGCAGGATCTGGCGTACGACCTCTACGGGCTTGGCGCCGTCGCTGCGATCCTCGTCGGTGTGCGAGTCCATCGGCCCGCCCGCCGCGCGGCCTGGCTCACCCTCGCGCTGGGCGTGGCCCTCGTGGCCGCCGGGGACCTGACCCTCTCGTTCCTCTCGACCTCGACCGGGAGCGAACCCTTCCCCTCGGTGGCCGACGCGCTCTACCTCGCGGGCTATGCCGCGCTGGCATACGGCCTGGTGCAGCTCGCCAGGCGTGACGGGTGGCCGCATGATCAGGCCGCATGGGTCGACGCGCTGATCGTGGCGGGCGCCGCCACCGTCGTCGTCTGGACGCTCGTGTTCGATTCGTACCTCGCCGATTCGACGCTTTCGCCGCTCGGGCTCCTGGTCTCCGCGGCATACCCGTTCGCGGACCTGGTCCTCCTGGCCGTGGTCACGCATCTCCTGCTGGTCAGCCGGCGGGCCCAGTTCAGCCTCACGCTGCTCGCGCTCGGATTCGGGGCCAACCTCCTCGCTGACACCTGGTACATCTTCCAGTCGATCGACAGCACCTACCAGGTCGGCCAGCTGGTCGACGCGGGCTGGCTGATCGGCTACCTGGCGTGGGGTGCCGCCGCGCTCCACCCGGCCATGGCCCGGGTCGGCGAGCATTCGGGCGAAGCCCGTCCGGCGCGGGGCGGGCTGTCTCGCCTGCGGCTCGCGCTGCTCGCGTGTGGCGCGGGGGTCGCGCCGGCCGCGGCTATCGGGGCCGCCGCGCGCGGCGCCCAGCTCGACATCCTCTCGGTACTGCTGGGGTCCGCGTTGCTGTATCTGCTCGTGCTCTACCGGGTCGTGCTCAGCCTGCGCGAGCAGCGGGAGCTGACCGTGGAGAGCGCCCGGCTGGCGGTCGCGCTCCAGGACCAGGCCTCGCACGACCCGCTCACCGGGTTGGAAAACCGGACCGCCTTCGTCCGGCAACTCGAGCGCGCGCTGCAACGCCGACGGCGCACGGGGGAGGCCGTCACGGTCCTGTACCTCGACCTCGATCGTCTCAAGGCGGTCAGCGACTACCTCGGACACGCGGCGGGCGACGAGGTGCTGATGGCCGCGGGGCAGCGCCTGCGGAAGGGGATCCTATCGGCCACCGCAATCGGGCGCCTGGGCGGGGACGAGTTCGTGGTCCTGCTCGAGGGAGAGGACGAGGACGCCGCCCACAGCGTCGCGGCGCGGGTCAACGACCTCCTTGCCGCGCCTGTCGTCGTGGAGGGCCATCCCTGCTTCGTGTCGGCCAGCGTCGGAGTCGCCGTCGCAGTCGACGACGAGCGCCCCGACCAGCTGCTCCGCCGCGCCGACCTGGCCATGTACCAGGCCAAGTCCAGTGGCGGGGCCGCGCACGCCGTGTACTCGCCGCTCCTCGACGCGGCGGTGCGGGAGCGGCTGACGCTCGAGGCGGACCTGCGCCTGGCGCTCGTGCGTGGCGAGTTGTGCCTCTATTACCAGCCCATCGTCGAGCTCGCCACGGGGCGGATCACGGGCCTGGAGACCCTGGTCCGCTGGCTTCATCCGGTCCGCGGCCTGTTGCTGCCGGGTGCGTTCCTGCCGGTGGCCGAGGCGAGTGACCTGATGGACCCCCTCGAGCGTTGGGTGCTCCGAACCGCGATCGGGCAGGCGATCGAATGGCAGCGCGCCGGCACGCTGCGACGGCCCCAGGTCCTGAACATCAACGTGTCGGCGCGGCATCTCGCAACGCCCGGCTTCCTGCGCGAGATCGCCGCCGCTCTGGCCGGCTCCGGGCTGGGACCCGGGAGCATCGCGCTCGAACTTACCGAGACCGACCTCGTGCGCGACACCGCGCAGGTCGAGCACGCCATCGCGGCGCTGCGGCGGGCCGGTGTGCGGGTCGTGATCGACGACTTCGGGACCGCTTACGCCTCGATGAGCTACCTCGCGGACTTCCCCGTGGATGGCATCAAGATCGACCGGGTCTTCGTGTCCGTGCTCGACACCGACCCGAGCCCGCGGACCAGGCTGGCCGAGGCTATGGTCTACATGGCGCGTGGCCTGGGCATCTCGGCAGTCGCCGAGGGGGTCGAGACCCCGGCCCAGGCGGCGGCACTGGCGCGCATGGGCTGCCTGTACGCCCAGGGCTACCTGTTCGGCCGACCGCTGCCCGCCAGTGACGCAGCGGAGCTGCTCGCCGCGGGCCGCGTCGAGGCCGTGCCGGCGGACCCAGCGCCGGCCCCCCCACCCTCGGACCTGCACCGTGCGGGTCGGCTCAGCGTTCCGCCTCTCCGTGGGCGGCCCTCTGGAGCGGCAGAGGGGTGGCCGGACGGCCGGTCCCCGGTCGGCATCGAGGGCGCGAGGCCTGCCCGCGGCCGCCCGAGCGGGTGACGACGTGACCCACGTCTGCCAGGTCGGCGGTACGCGGCTGCGCTACGACCGGCGAGCGATCGACGATCTGTACGCGATGCTCAAGGCGCACGGCGACTGGATGCCGCTGGGCGGAACCGGCGAGTGAGCTGATGGTGCCGCGCGCGCCGCAGCCATTGCCTCGCGCCCCGACGTTCGGCGTCCTGGTGGACTGGCTGGAAGACGAGGAGCTCCGCGTCGGGGGTGTGGTGGAGGCCGCGCGCGAATCCCGCGTCAATCTCGTCTGCTTCACCGGCGCCGCGCTGCATGCGCCGTCCCGCTTCGGCGAGCAGCGCAACGTCGTCTACAACCTCGCCCGTTCCGAGGGCATCGATGCGCTCGTGATCGTGACCGGGACCCTCGGCAACTACCTGGGCCCGGGCGATCTCGCCCGCTATTGCGAGCGCTACCGTCCGCTGCCCATGAGCAGCATCGCCGATGAGCTCGAGGGGATGACCAGCATCCTGATCGACGGCGAGCAGGCCCTGCGAGAGGGGATCCGGCACCTGGTGGAGGGCCACCAGTACCGGCGAATCGCGTTCCTTGGCGGGCCGGAGAGCAATCTCGACGCGCGCGTTCGGCTGCGGACGTACGGCGAGGTGCTGACCACGTATGGGCTCCGGCCGCCCGATTCGTTCGTCGCGATTGGGGACTACAAATACGAGAGCGGGGTGGATGCTGTGCGCGTCCTGCTCGACGAGCGGGGTGCGACCTTCGACGCGATCGTCGTGGCCAACGACCAGATGGCGCTCGGGGTGATCGACGCGCTGCGCGCTCGCGACATCCGGGTGCCACGGGACGTGGCAATCATCGGATTCGACGACATCCGCGAGGCCCGCTACTGTGCCCCGCCCCTCACCACGATCCGCCAG
>DATCGK010000154.1:0-8875 GCA_036508975.1 Candidatus Limnocylindrales bacterium | reverse complement strand
TGGAAGCGGCCGTCGTCCGTGCCGAGGTTGACCTCGCCCGTGACGCAGGCAAGCGCCGTCAGGCGGGCCTTGTCGCAGGTGTCGAGGAAGGCCTCCAGCTCGCGGGGCTGACGGTGCAGGCGGTCAAGGTGCCAGACCACCACGCCGTCCACGGCGCCCGCGGCGATGTCGGCGAGCATGCGGCGGTACTCCGGGCGGGCCTTGCCACTGTAGGCGCTGCGGTCGTCGTCCACGTAGAGGTCCCGGACCGCCCAGCCACGCCGGTCCGCGTAGGCCCGGCAATCCTCGACCTGGCGATGCACACCAAGTTGGTCCCCGGTGGGGTCGGACGAGATACGAGCGTAGATCGCAGCTGCATTCGGCATGAGGGAACATTAGCACACGCTCTTATCCGCGAGCGTCACCTCGCCCGGCGACATCCGCGGACCGCCGCCGACCATCCCGGCGTAGGACGTCGTGTGGTGCGGCGTGCGGACCGGCGGCCGCCGTACGAGGTCAACCACCGGTATCGGCGAGGCGGCCGACGCGACCACAGTCGCCGACAGGGCGGCCGCGTCATCGAGGTCGGGCAGAAGCGGCGGGATCGTGCGCGCGAGGAGCGTCTTGCCGACGCCTGGCGGCCCGATCAGGAGCAGGGCGTGATCGCCGGCGAGGGCAATCTCGAGCGCCCGCCGCGCGACGGCCTGTCCCCGCACGTCCGCGAGGTCCACGACCGTCGCCTCCCGCACGGCGACCGTCGACGGACCGTCGGGCGCCGCATCCGCCGGGAGCCCGGTCCCATCCGCCGGGGACCCAGCCCTGGGCAGGGCCACCGGTCGTGCCCTACGGGAACGCCGGGCCCGGAGCGCGTCCGCGGCCTCCGCGACGTCGGCCACGGGGATCGGCTCGACACCGGGCGCCAGCGCGGCCTCGGCGACGGCGTCCGCTGGCACGACCACGCGTCGCACGCCGCGCGCCCCAAGGGCGAGGCACATTGGCAGGATGCCCGGCACCCGGCGGACCTCACCGCCAAGCCCCAGTTCCCCGATCAGCGCGACGCGACCCGGCGACGCCTGCACCTGGTCCGACCCGAGCAGGATCCCCAGCGCGATCGCGAGGTCCAGCGACGCGCCCGCCTTCCGCAGCTCGGCCGGGGCGAGGTTGACGGTGATGCGCCGCGGCGGGTGGTGGAAGCCCGCGTTCCGGAGCGCTCCTCGCACACGCTCGCGCGCCTCGGAGAGCGCGGCGTCCGGGAGGCCGACGATCGTGAACCCCGGCAGCCCGGGTGCGACATCCACCTCGACGCGGACGATGCGCCCAGCGATCCCCTGGAGCGTCGCGGAGAGGAGGGTTGCAAGCACGAGCGGCACGGTAGGCCGCCCCACTCACCTGCGGCTTATCCGGTGCGGCCTGTCCGGCCCCGCCGACCGGTGCAGGCTCGGTCCCCGGTCGCGGTCCCATCGAGACACCCGTGGCGTGAGCCGGAGCCCCTGTCGACCGGGGCCGGCTAGCGGACCGTACCGGGCGCGAGCTGTGCCTGGGTCTGCCCGCTCGTCCTGTCGACCGCCTTCGCGAAGTTCAGCACCGACCGTCCGAGCACCGAGTCCGCCTTCGCGGCCATGAACGGCGCACCGCTGTTGAGCGCGGAGATGGCGCCCCGGTACTCGTTGACGATCTGGTGCTCGATCGGCCGACGGAGCGCGCCCTCCGCGCTCTTCACGTTGATGCCGGTGAAGGCGTTCGAGCGATTGAGCACGAGCTTGAGCTTGCCTGCCTCGTAGCCCAGGTGGCCGATCGTCTCGAGCACCAGGCGGACGTTCTTCAGGCACGACAGGTCGGCGGTCATCACCGCGAAGATCGTGTCGGCGACGTCGAGGACCATGAGGTTCATGTCGTCGAGTCGCTTGTCGATGTCCACGATCACGTAGTCGTACAGCCCGCGAAGCAGCTCCAGGATCTCGTGCATGTGGGCGGCCGTGACCAGGTCCGCGGCCTCCGGCGAGGGCGGAGCCAGGAGCAGGTCAACGCCGGTGTCGTGTGTCTGCACGATGCTCCTGAGCATGTCCGCGTCCATCGCCGGGGCGCTGACGACGTCCACGATGCTCTTGCGGTCGAGCCCCAGGTCCAGGAACACCCGGTGGTCGCCGAACTGGAGGTTGCCGTCCACGAGGCAGACACGCCGTCCGAGGCTCTGGAGGGCGATGGCGGTGTTGATCGCGATGGTCGTGGTGCCGACGCCGCCCTTCGCGCCGTAGTAGGCGTGGATCCGGCCCATCGGCGGGCGGCCGACGATAGCCTCCCCGGGCGCAAAGCGCGCGATGAGGCTCTTCATCCGCGCCAGCAGCTCGGCGGGGTGGAACGGCTTGATGAGGTAGTCGTCGGCACCGGACCGCAGCGCGCGCACCTTCTGCTGCACGTCGCGGTCGGCGGTGAGCATGATGATCGGGACGTGGTTGCCCGCACCCTCCTCGGCCCGGATGCGGATCGCCACCTCGTAACCGTCGAGCTGCTGCAGCGTGACGTCGAGCAGGACCAGCGACGGAGCCTCCTCCTGCCAGAGGCGGAACCCTTCCGCGCCGTTCCCGGCGATGACCACCTCGAACCCCTCCTGGCGGAGGGTGTGCTGGAGGAGACGCTGGACGCTGGCGTCGTCGTCGACGACGAGTACCTTTCCGGCCAATCCGACCTCCTCGCGCGACACCGCCACGTCGAGCCTGCGCTAGCTCCCCGAGGGTGCCGTCTGCAGTATAGGGGGCGTCGGGCGTCGCCTATGACGGTCGGGCCGCCGCGAACGCCTCCCGCAGCAGGCCGGTCACGGCGGCCTCGTACGCGACGGGATCCGTCCGGTGGCCGGCCCCATGGTCCGCACCTGCGATCACGAGGTGCCGGGTGCCGGGCGGCGCCGCCGCGGCGAGTCGTCGCGCCTCGTCGATCGGGACGGTCCGATCGTCCTCGCCGGAGACGAGGAGCAGCGGCATGTCCTCCAGCAGGCCGATCACCGCGATCGGCTCGGTTGCCCGCGGGTCGCCGCCGACGAGCCCGTGGAACCGTCCGAACGCGCGCTGGGCGATCCGTCGCGCGAACGGCAGCCCCAGGCGGCTGGCGACGACGATGGCAAGCTCCGGCGTCACCGAATCCGCCACCACGCCGACGATCCGCGGCCGGGGTGCGCCCGGCCCCGCGGCCGGCGCCGTGGGATCGGCGTCCGCCGAGGCCAGGCGCCCGTCGCCCAGGACCGCCACCGCGGCGATCGCCGTGATCCCGCCCATCGACGAGCCCACCAGCGCGACCCGTCGCACGCCCCGCTCGCCCAGGAGCGCCAGCGCCCCGGCCACGTCCTCCACCTCCAGCAGCCCGAAGGTGGTCGGCCCGTCGTCGGACGCACCGTGGCCCCGGGAATCCAGCCCGAGCACGCTCGCCGTCCGGCGCAGGAACGGCCCCAGCTCCACGAGGTCGGGCGTGATCGACCCGCTGTACCCGTGGAGCAGCAGGATCGCCTCACGCGGGTCCGGGACCCAGGCATCCGGGTCGGGTGGCGGATCCGGCGGCACCCAGCGAGCCACCAGGCGGACGCCGTCCCGGGACCGGAGACGGACCACCTCCCCGCCCAACCGGTCCAGCGCGAGCGCCAGGCCGGCTTCCTCCGGCAGGCGGCGCGGCGCCTGCGTGATCCGCCTGGCGAGCCGGTCCAGCATGGGGCCCACCGCAACGGCCGCCACGACCGGCGCGGCAGCGACCAGGAGGACGCGCCGAATCACCGCTCGGCGTTCTCGGCACCCATCCCGCGCCCCACGTACGAGCCGACGTGCTCGGCGAGCCGCGTGAACTCGGTCGGGATCAGGAACTTGGTGGACGGGCTGGCACCCAGCGACTTGAGGGCCTCGAGGTACTGCAGTGTCATCGTCTTCTCGTCGATCCCCTTCGCGGCCCCGTAGATCCGCTCCAGCGCCTGGCTGAAGCCCTCCGCACGCAGGATGGCCGCCTGCCGCTCGCCCTCGGCCTTGAGGATCTCCGACTGCTTCTGGCCCTCGGCGACGTTGATCGAAGACTGTCGCGAGCCCTCGGACTCGGTGATGACCGCCCGCCTCGTCCGCTCGGCGGAAAGCTGGCGGTTCATCGCGTCCTGGACATCGCGCGGCGGGGTGATCTCGCGGATCTCGACCGTCGTGATCTTGCCGCCCCAGCGCTCGGTGACCTCGTCCAGCTTGGTGCGGAGGACCTCGTTGATCTGCTCGCGCTTGGACAGCACGTCGTCGAGGAGGATGTCGCCGATGACGGCGCGCAGCGTGGTGGTGGCGACGCCCTGGAGGGCGCCCGGGAAGTTGGCGACGTTGACGACGCTCTTGAGCGCGTCCGCGATCCTCCAGTAGATCAGGAAGTCGACGTTGATCGGCGCGTTGTCCTTGGTGATCGTGGTCTGGCTGGGCACCTCGATGAACTGCTCCCGCATGTCCACCTTCACCGGCCGGTCCACGATCGGGACCAGGAACCGGAGGCCCGGGTCGCGCACCATCAATTCGTTGGTCTTGCCCAGGCGGAAGACCACCATCCGCTCGTACTGCTGCACGACCCGCACCGACAGGTACAGGATCGCCAGCACGACGATGACGACGAACGCGATGACCGCGAGAGTGATGGCGAGCTCCATGGAGTCCTCCTGTCTCAGGATTGCCCGGCGGGTGCCGGCGGCGCCGGTCCAGCATCGAACGGGTTGATGGGTTCCACGATCGCGACCAGGCCGTCGAAGCGGACGAGCCGGACGAGCGTGTCACGCGCGAGTGTCGTGCCGTCGGCGGTCCGGCCGCTCCACGGCTCATCCGCCAGGTACACGGTGCCGAGCGGCTCGAGAGGCGCCTGGACGTAGCCCTCGGAACCGAGCGGGACAGGGACGCCCACCGTCCCGGCCGAGGCCTTCATCCGCCGCGTCCGGACGGCGGCGACCGCGATGAGGCCCATGAGCACGGCCGCCATGCCCGTCGTGACGACGATCAGCGGCGTCGCGACCTGAACCGCCGGCTCGGCCAGGTTGCCCGGAGCGCCGTACAGGGCCGAGGCGCCGAGCACGAAGCACACGATCCCCGCGACGGTCAGCAAGCCGTGGCTGGTGATCTGCGTCTCGAGCACGAACAGGAGCAGGCCGAGACCGACGAGCAGCAGCCCGGCGACGTTGAGCGGCAGGCTCCCGAACCCGATGAAGGCGAGGATGAGGCACAACGAGCCCACGATCCCCGTCAGCAGGTTGGGGTGAACGAGCTCGATGGCCAGCCCAAGCCCGCCGAGCACGAACAGCAGGAAGGCGATGTTCGGGTCGGACAACAGGTGCAGGAACCCCTGCCCCGGGCTCATCGGCGCCTCGTTGATGGCGGCACCGGCCAGGTCGAGGGTGATGGCCTGGCCCCCGGCGACCGTCACTACCTGCCCGTTCGCGGCGGCGAGCACCTCGTCGAGCGTGGCCGCGATCCCGTCGACGGCACCGGCCGCCACGGCCTCGTTCGCCGAGTAGGACGCCGCGTCCTTCACCGTGGAGACCGCCCAGTCCACGGGACGGCCGCGTGCCTCCGCGATCGCCGTGATGTTGGCCACCGCATCGTTCATGACCTTGACGCCCAGCGTGCCGGTGATGTCGCCCCCGCTGCTGTCCACCGGGGATGCCGCCCCGATGTTGGTGCCCGGAGCCATGTAGGCGAGGTTCGCCGCCAGCGTGATGAACGTGCCGGCGCTCGCGGCCCGGCCGCCCGAGGGGGCCACCCAGACGATCGTCGGCACGGTGGACTCGAGCAGGGCGCCCGTGATCTTCTGGGTCGAATCCAGGCTGCCGCCCGGCGTGTTGAGCTTGATGACCACCGCGGCCGCGCCGTCGCTCGCTCCCTGGGCGACACCGTCCGCGATGTACCCGGCCATGACGTTGTCGACGATGCCCTCCGCGGTCAGGACATCCACGCGTGGCTGCGAGGCCCCCGAAGCAGACGCCGCGCTCACCATGAACAGCCCCAGCAGCGCGAGCGGCAGGGCCAGGCGGCGACGGAGAGTGGTCGGGCGATCGGTCATGGGACTTGCGGGCGAGTATGGCACCGGGAGGCGACGGGGTCGCGTGCGGAACCGCCCGTCCGCGGGCTCACTCGGTCAGGACGTCGAAGGCGAGACGGCTCCACGTCTCCATCGCATCCCGCACGGCGGCGACCTCCTCCGTGGCGGCAAACGCGCCGGCCAGCTTCTCGGTCTCGCGGATGGAGACGGCCCGGCCCGCCGCGTCTGCCACGTAGACGATGCCCAGGTGCACGGCCCCCACGGGCGTGCTGTCGTCGTTGAGCAGCCCGACGGCCGTGAACTCGGGCACGAAGTCGGCAACCAGCTCCTCGGCCCATTCGCGCCGCAGCCCGCCCGGCACGTCACCGTCGCCCGGGTTCAGGTGTCCGCCGACCCCGATCGACCACAGGTCGTGCAGGCGGGCGTCACCCCCCGCCTTCGTCCGTCGCATCAGGAACCACCGGTCACCGTCACGGAGGATGAGGTACGGGATCACCTGCTTCAGGCGCGGGTCCTCCTCCGCCGTCGACCGCAGGACGAACCGGCCCTCGCGCGCCACGGCCTCCAATGCCGCATCGACGCCGTCGCACCGCACGCCGAGCCAGCCCTCGCCCGTGACGATCGACTCACGGGGCACGACCAGGACCTGTTCCCCGGGATCGCCCACCTCAGCCCTCCAGCCGTGAGCGTGCCTCGGCGAGGCGCGCCCGGACCACCTCGGCATCGGGCCCACCGGGCGCCTCGAGCAGCGCGATCCACTCGTCGACCCGGGCGCGGTAGGCACGGAGACGGACCGCCAGGGCCACCGCGTTCGTGACCGTGATCTCCGTCCCCATCGTCACGTCACCGCGGGCGAGGCGCGTCGTGTCGCGCCAGCCGGACGCCGCGAGCATCACGGCCTCGGTCCAGTCCGGGACCGTAGCTCCGGCCGTGCCGGCCACCGCCTCGACGAGCGCCACCGACGTGATCAGCGGCAGGTGGCTGATGGCCGCCACGAGACGGTCGTGAGTCTCCGCGTCGAGCTCGACCGGCCGGGCCCCGCAGGCCAGCGCCAGCGCCCGCACCCTCGCCGGGTCGCCACCCGCGACCGGCTCACCAATGACCCACGGGCGGTCGCGGAACAGGGACGCGTCGGCCGCCCCGAAGCCGCTCGTCTCGCGCCCGGCCATCGGGTGGCCGCCTACGTACGGGACGCCTCCCGCCCGGGCGATGGACGCCAGGACTCCCTTCGTCGAGGCGACGTCCGTGACCGTCGCGCCTGGCTCCAGGGACCCCCGAAGGTCGGATCCGAGGCGCCGCAGCAGATCCACGCAGGCGAGCGGCGGCCCGGCCAGCACCACCAGGTCCGCCCCGGCCATCGCTGTTTCGGGATCACCGGCGAGCGCGTCGATCACGCCCGCCGCGAGCGCCAGTCGCGGGCCCTCGCCCGAGGGCGTCCACGCCGTCACGCGATGGACCTCGCCGGACCCACGATCCGCGGCCAGGGCGCGCGCGATGGAGCCCCCAATGAGGCCGAGACCGAGCAGTGCCACGTGCATGGGCGCGATTATCGCCCGCTGGCCACCCTGGCGATGGCGCTAGACTGATCCCGACCCCACAAAGGCCGCCAGCGGCACCGTGAATACGCCAGGAGTGAGTCCTTGTCACCGGCCGTGGATCCGGACGGCACCTCACGCGAGCCGCGCGCCGCCGCCAACGGCGCCGGCCAGCGGCCCATCCGCGTGCTCCTCGTCGACGATCAGCGCCTGATCCTCGACGCGCTCTCCCGCCTGCTCGCCAACGAGCCCGACATCCGCATCGTCGGGCTCGCCTCGTCGGTCGCCGAGACGGCGGCCTACGCGGGTGAGCCGGTGGACGTCGCCCTCGTGGACTACCGCCTGCGGGACGGGACGGGTGTCGATGCCACCCGGGCGATCAAGAGCCGCTGGCCGTTCGCGCGGGTCGTGATGCTGACCGCCGTCGAGGATGACGAGACGGTCTACGAGTCGATCCAGGCCGGCGCCGACGGCTACCTGACCAAGGACCGGGCCGCCGAGGAGGTTGTCGGCACCGTTCGGGCGGCGAGGGCCGGCGAGATGCTGCTGCCGCGATCGGTGATCATGGCGATCGCCCGCCGGCTTGCTGAGACGAGGGATCACGACCGGGACGCGGCCAGCACGCCGGACGAGAGGTTGACACCCCGCGAGCTGGAGGTCCTGCGTGCCCTGACCGAAGGCCTGAGCACGCCCGAGATCTGTGCCAGCCTGGCCATCACGCCCAACACCCTGCGCACCCACGTGCAGAACATCATGGGCAAGCTCCACGTGCACTCGAAGCTGGGGGCCGTGGCCTTCGCCCTCCGTCACGGGCTCGTGGAGCCGCCGCGCGCGGTCTGACCCTGTCTCCGCGTCCCGGGGAGCCCCGGTCCGCTTCAGGCCTTCGACCAGCTCCCGCCATCGCCGGACCTGCGCCGCTGGTCCCGCCGATCACCCTCGCGCCGTTCCCCGGTGTCCGCCGGGGGCCCGGGATCGTCCGGCGGGTTGACGCGGCGCTGCGCCTGTCGGCGATCGACCGCACGCCGTTCGACAGCCAGGGACGCGCCGCACCGGGGACAGCGCCGCTCCTCGGCGAACAGGGCGTCCAACGAGGATACCGTGCAGATCTGGCGGCCGCAGGCGCGGCAGGCTAGCTTCGGCACGACCACATCCTGGCGGGCACCGAGAACGCCGATCCGCGGTTCCCGCCGGGCTTTTCCCGCAGGTCCATTTCCGGGGGTGATGCCTGCCGAGGATGCCGAGCCCGGGAGTCAGCCCACCGACGGCAGGGCCGCCAGCGCCTCCGCGACCTTCTCGGCCGGGTACTCGTAGTCCTCCAGCGATCCCTGCAGGTA
>DATCGK010000153.1:0-3510 GCA_036508975.1 Candidatus Limnocylindrales bacterium | reverse complement strand
CTCGGCGCGGAGGTGGTTCGCGAACGGCACATCGCCACCGGTGACCGGTGCTGCGAGTACCGCGTGGGGAGAGCGGAGGGCTGACCCCGCTAGGGCAGCTTGACCGGCGATTGCCCGATGGCGCTCACCACGAGCGTGATCTGCCCGGTGGTTTTCGCCCTGACCTTGCCGGTGGAATCCTTGACCTCGGCCCTGTACCCGGCGTCTGCCTTCATCAGGGAGAACGGACCGGTATGCCAAGCGCACTCTACAGCGCGGATCGGGCGCCGCGAACGGGCCTCGCGCAGCGAAGGACGGGGGCGGTCAGCCCTCCTCGCGCTCCACGACTTCGCGGCGGGCGGGTTCGCGGCGGGGCAACGGCACGTCCGACACGTTGGGCACGAACGATGCCGCGAGCGACGTCGCGGCGATCTGCTGCTGCTCCTCGACCGAGAGGATGCCGAGGCGACCGAGCGTTGCCAGCTCGTCCCGGATGTAGGTCTTGAGCATCTCGGGCCCGTCGGTGCTGATGGTGTACCGCACGCCGTTGCGGTGGAACTGGTCGAAGATCCAGCGGAACTCCTCCCAGCCCGACACGACGCCCGTGTTCAGGTTGGAGGTGGGGCAGATCTCCAGCACGATCCCCCGCTCGCGGAGCATCGCCATCGTGCGCGGGTCGTAAGCGGCCTTGACGCCGTGGCCGATGCGGTCCGGCTCCAGCTGCTCGATGACCCGGGCGATCTCCTCCACGGGCCCGGACTCGCCGGTATGGACGGTGAGCCCGAGGCCGTGCTGGCGAGCGCGGCGGAAGATGCGCCGATAGTCGGCGACACGGAACGTGGCCGACTCCGGCCCGGCGATGTCCACGCCCACCACACCCCGGTCCCGCCAGGCGATCGCCTTCTCCACGATGATCTCGTTGAGCTCGTAGGGGAATGCGCGGTCCAGGCAGAACAGCAGGCCCGGCTTCACCGGATACTCCAGGGTGGCCCGGTCCATCCCGCGGACGGCGGCGGCGATGATGTGGTCCAGGTCCTGCTCGCCGCCCCGGTTCCGCTTCATCGGGTTGAAGCGCAGCTCCGTGGTGGTCACGTTGTTCTTGCGGTAGGCCCCGCCGATGACCTCGTAGACGGCGCGTTCGACGGCGATCGGGCTCGACTGGATGAGCTCCGTCCAGTGGAACAGCTGCAGGTAGCCGTCAAAGCTCTTCGGCCGCCGCGGGTGGACGGTGATCAGGTCCCGGAAGTCCCAGTAGTCGCGGGTCGGGAGCTTGATCCCCTGGGCGTGGGCGATCGACCACATGATCGAGGGGGTGACGGCCGCGCCGAGGTGGCAGTGGAGCTCGGCGAGGGGAACCTTGCGGCTCAGGTGGGCGACCATCGCCCGAAGGATAGCCGCGATCAGCCGGCGACGATCAGCCTGCCGCGGGGAGGCCGGCCCCGGGCACGACCCGACCCTCGGCGTCCAGGGTCGCGCGCCGGCGGAGCGCCTTATCCGCGGCGCCGGGGACCTGGTCTCGGGCGTGGTAGCTGGACCGGACGAGCGGCCCCGACTCGACGTGCCGGAAGCCCAGCGCAAGCGCCTCGTCCCGCATCGCGGTGAACTCGTCGGGGTGGTAGTAGCGCTCCAGCGGGAGGTGGTCCATGGTCGGGCGCAGGTACTGGCCGATGGTGAGGATGTCGCAGTCCACCTCGCGGAGCGCCGTGAAGCACTCCGTCAGCTCCTCGCGGGTCTCGCCCAGGCCCACCATGAGGCTGCTCTTGGTGTGGACCGCGTGGCCGTACTCGGCCGCGTAGACCTTCGCCCGCTCGAGCACGCCGAGGGTGCGGTTCCAGCGAGCCCGCTTCCGAACCGGGCCTTGGAGGCGGCGCACGGTCTCCAGGTTGTGGTTGAGGATGTCCGGGCCGGCCTCCATGACCGTGCGGAGGGGCGCCTCCTCGCCGTTGAAGTCCGGGATCAGGACCTCCACGCCCATGCCGGGGCTGCGCTGCCGCAACTCGCGGATCGTGGCGGCGAAGGCGCCGGCGCCCCCGTCCGGGAGGTCGTCACGCGCGACGCTCGTGACCACGACGTGGTCCAGGCGCATGGCGGCGACGGCTTCGGCGACTCGCCGGGGCTCGTCGTCGTCGAACCAGGTGGGACGACCGGTCTTGATCGCGCAGAAGCCGCAGGCGCGGGTGCACACGTCGCCCAGGATCATGACGGTGGCGGTGCGCTGGTCCCAGCACTCGCCGACGTTCGGACACACGGCCTCCGCGCAGACGGTGTTGAGGTTGAGGCCGCGCAGGAGGCCCCGGAGGTCCTGGTAGTTGTCCCCCGACGGCATCCGCGACTTGATCCAGTCGGGGTGGCGGCGAAGGGGCCGGCTGCCATCCGCAGCAGGGGCGGTCGCGCCGCCGATGGCGATGGACAGCTGCGCCGCGGGCACGTGACCGTGGGCGGGGTTCGGGTCGAAGACGGGAAGGTCGCGGGCCATCGGCGTGCTAGTAGATCGACGTGTCCGGGCCGATGCCCTCGAGCCAGGCCTTGATGTCGCGCAGGAGCGCGGCGCCGGCGGCGCCGTCGTTCGCGCGGTGATCGATGGCCAGGACCATGTTCATGATCGAGCGGATCGCGATCACGTCGCCGTCCGGGCCGATCACCACGACCGGGCGCTTGGTGATCGCCTCCATCGTCACGATCCCGACCTCGGGCACGTTGAGGATCGGCATCACGAGGTTGGTGCCGAGGTAGCCCGTGTTGTCCACGGTGAAGGTGCCACCGCCGAAGTCGTCGACACGCAGCTTGTTCGCCCGAGCGCGGTTGGCGACATCCGTGATGGCCACGTTGAGACCGTGGATCGAGAGCAGGTCCGCGCCCCGGATGACCGGGACGATGAGGCCCTCGCCCATGGCGACCGCGACCCCGATGTTGACCCTGCGGTGGGCGACCAGGCCCTGCTCGGTCCAGTGGGCGTTGAACGTGGGGTGCTTCTTCAGCGCGTCCGCGGAGGCCTTGACGACGAATGGGACAAAGGAGAGGGAGATGCCCTCCTTGGCCTGGTAGGCGCCCTTGAGGCGGTCCCGGAGCTGGACCAGGCGGGTCGCGTCGATCTCCATCTGGATGTACGCGTGCGGTGCCTGGAGCGACCGGGTCATCTGCGCGGCGACGCCCCGGCGCATGGTGGTCATCGGGACGAGGACCTCGTCCACGCCCGGCGGGAAGGTGATGGGACCCGGCGCCGCGGTGCCCGGCGCGGGGGCGGCGGTGGTGGGGGCGGTGGCGGGTGCGGGGGCCGAGGACGGGGCGGACGACGCCGACGAGGCGGACGGGGCGGTCGGCGCAACGCCGGTGCGGAGCGCCTCGACGTGGGCGAGGACGTCCACCCGGGTGATTCTGCCGCCACCGCCGGTACCTCGGATCTCGGCCGGGTCCAGGCCGTGCTCGCGCAGGAGGCGCCGGACGGCGGGCGTCATGCGGGCGTTGGGATCGCCGGCGGACTCGAGATCGGTGGCGGGGGCCGGTGAGGGTTCGGGATTATCGGCCGGGGCG
>DATCGK010000152.1:0-3172 GCA_036508975.1 Candidatus Limnocylindrales bacterium | reverse complement strand
GCCTCGGACCGAACGCCTCGCGTTGTTTGCCGCCGGCGCTGGGCTTCCCCGCAGATCACTTGGTGCTCGGAACGGTCACATTCAGAGCGTGGCCCGACATTCTGCTGCGTAGGCAGAGAGTCATCCGCCTAATCATTTGGTCGAGGCGAGAGGACTTGAGGCCGAGGTAACTAGCGACGGGGTGTCCGTCGGACCTGTCCAAGATTGGACTCCAAGGTCCGACGCGGTGCGCGCATAGTTGTTCAGAAGTGGCGAAATGCCGTCGATGTCAGGCGGAGAGCGAGATCATGGACGAGGTCGACAGCAGTCCAGACAAGACACCCGTCGGTCGAGTGAGCGCCCATGCGGAGCCCGCTTTGGGTTTCGGCTCCGCCTTTGACGCCCGCATCGGCATGCGGAACTACTTCTCAACGTACCTGCTCTGGACCGGCCTACACATGACGGCGCTTGCCGCGGCGATCGAGGCCGCGCACAGCGGACAGTCTCGGTTCGATCTCCGACACCGGGGATACGTACTCTCAGCGATCCTGGCGGCCGAAGGGTTTCTCGAGGCGATGGTCAACGAGCTGTTTCAGGATGCCGTCGATGAGCACAACCTGTCCGGGGATGGCTACCTCGCCCCTTTGTCGAGAGACACCCATCTGCTGATGGCGCGGATGTGGCAGGCGACGGACGGAGGCAGGGGACTTGGCCCGCTCGACAAGTACGACCTCCTCCTTGCGGCCGTTGGAATGGCATCCTTGGATCGTGGTCGGCAGCCCTACCAGGATGCCCAGATGCTGGTCAAGCTCCGCAACGCGGTGGCGCACTACCAGCCAGAGCACCTCTTCGCAAACGTGCCCCATCGGCTCAAGGGCAAGTTCGCGGCCAATGCCCTCATGGCAGGAGCGGGCAACCCGTGGTGGCCCGACCACTGTCTGGGAGCTGGCTGCGCGGCGTGGGCGATCCAGACGGCGACGGCGCTCGCGGATCACGATGCCGGCCTGGTCGGGATCACGCCGAACTACCAGCGGATTCGACAACGTGGCTGGATGGGCCAGCCACCGGACAGCTCCCCGTGAGGACACGCACCCCGGCTGCGGATGTCAAGCGGCGTGTTTGGCATGGACGCAGCTCGGCCCCCGGTCGCCCGGTGCGCGTCCCATCCCGCGCAGGAGTCACGGAGCGGAGCGTCCGGTGCGGAGCCGGGGGGCCGGGTCAGGCTACAGCGCGGCCTCTTCGGCGGTCAGCTCGACGCCGATATAGGCGACGCGCGGGCTGGGCGTCGCCTCGATCAGCCTGCCGGTCCTCGTGTCAATGACCCACGAATGCGTCCGCCAGTGGCCGCCCGAGTCGTCAAGCGCATAGCCGAAGACGTGGTGGAAGCGGACCGGATCGCGCGCCACGATGGCGGAACATATCTCATGGCAGGCTCCGCGCCGGGCTCCCCGTGCCCTCGTCACAGGATAGCCTGACCATACGCGGGCTCTCTCAGCGAAGGCAGCGGCCCAGGCCGCCTCTCCCTGGTCCGGCGTGGTGAACGTGGCGCCCGCCCCGGCGGCTAGCGTCGACAGGCGGTCCGTGACAGCCGCAACGAGGGCAGGATCGGCCGGCGTGATCGCGGGGCCATGTTGTGCGCGAAGCAGGCGGCCAGAGTTCCTGGCGCTGGTCATGTCGCCCCCTCAGCCGATGCCAGCCGCGCGGTCTGGTTGCACCGGGTCGGCTCGCTGAGTTTCGCGGCGCTAGGATGCTCAGCCCTGCACTGGGCGACTCTCAGGCGCTCCCCGCCACCAGAAGCTCGTGCAGCCGGTGCACTGCCTCCTCGAGATCATCCAACATCCAGCGTGCGTAGTCGGCCCCATCCGCCCCCGCGTACCGCCAGTGCTCGCTGGCGTACAGGCATGCCTCGAGGTCGCGCAGCGCTTCCGTGGCGTCGGCGATGTGCTCGTGGGCCTTCGCGAAGGTGACCTGTGTCATCGTCGTCATCGTTAGAACTGCTTCCCACGACATGGCGCGGTCGGTCCCGCCAGGCGCTCGGCACGGTCCCGGCGGCCAGGGTGCGGGCCGTGCGTCAAAGCCTCGCGCCGATAGCTCATCGTAAGCGCACTTAGCGCCGCCCCCAAGAGGCATCGGTCACGAAATGGCCCCCGGTCGCCCGGCGCACCCGCCGATCACCCGAAGGGCGGCCCGGTGCGGAGCCGGGGGCCGGCGCGGAGGCTACTCCGGGTCGCTTGGCTGCGCCTTATCTGGCTCCCCATCCGCCGCAGCCTTTGTCGCGTTCTCGCGGCCGCGGAGGATCGCCTCGATGATCACCCGCGATTCCGGGGCTAGGTCCGCCATGCGAACCGGCCGTTCCCGGGCAGGACCAGCGAACCGTCGCGATACGCGAGGTACCGCTTGCCGTCCGGACCTTCGAGAGTCATCGTGGCTGCCTCCTACTGCACGGGGCGCGCAGGATCGGGCGGCACGATCCCGGCCACGATCTGCCAGCGTTCCACGCTCACGGGCACGTGCTCGCCGCGGGCGACCGCCTCAATCACCGGCGCCACGGTCCGCGCGTCGCCGGCGATGCTCACGCGGGACAAGGTGCCGGCCACGAGCCCGGACAGGACCGCGATGCTCGCCTGCGTGCCCTCGTGGGTGTCGACGATCACGAGGATGCTCGCGGGCGGAACCGAGCCAACGCGCCATGTCACGACGAGAGTCTAGGCTGCGAGATGGGCGTCACGGGCGGGCGACCTATCCAGCGTCCTCGCCGAATCCCCGCCAGGTCATCCGCCACCTCCCATCCGGCAAGAGCGCGTCACGGACGTAGCAGCCCAGCGGCAAGTCGACGGCCACGATCGTCGGGACGCCGCCGGGCACCTCGAGCGAGTCTTCTTGGCTGTCACGCGGGCCGCCGACGTAGACGATGCGGGCCGGGGCGGCCGGGTCCATCCTGGTCCCGATGGGAGTGGTCACGGCGGGTGCCTCCGGGCTCCGGCGGTGCGCCCGGTACTGCGCGGTGCCAGCGTAGATCGGGAACCGTGCCGGGTCAGGTGGCACGGAACTCCCCCGGCCGCCCAGTGCGCCTTCGATCCTCCGAGCGGAGCGGAGCGCCCGGTGCGGAGCCGGGGGCGTGGTGGGCCTGGACGGCGATGGCCCCGGTTGCCCCGTCCCAGGGCTGGCCGGGGCCACGCTGCATCGGATCGCT
>DATCGK010000151.1:0-3844 GCA_036508975.1 Candidatus Limnocylindrales bacterium | reverse complement strand
CCCGACCCGACGGTGCCACCAACCGATGGCGTTGCCCAGGCAGGACCGCAGACCCCCGGCGGTGGGGCCGGCCTCGCGGTGCTGGGGATCCTGGCGGTCCTGGCCGGCGTCTCGCTGGCGACGGTCCGCAGCCCGGGGCGCCGGACAGGGGCCTGATCCGGGCCCGGGGGCGGCCCCGGGCGGATCTGCGCCGCAGCAGCAGCCCTGCGCCCTGATCTACACCGACGCGGAGGGCTCGTCCTCCCACGGGCCATCGGGCTCGATGGCAATGGACGCCAGTGACCGGGAGGCAGAGACCCGGTCGCGGTTCACGAGCACGACCTCCTCGTGAACCGGCTCCGCCGGCGTGCCGCCTACGTCGATCACGGCATCGGTGACCGGGACGAACCGCGCCCAGCCGGTCAACGACGCCAGCGGCTGCGCGCTCGGCGGTCGGTGGAGGTTGCCGGTCACGACAAACGGCCCGACCTGGAGCGCCACGCGGTCCTCGACGGTCCGCAGGCGCCGGCTCGGGTCCCCGCGACGGCCGTTGACCTCGATGAGATGCAGCTCGCGCCGCTCGACTTCCAGCTCGCCGACGCGCACCTGGTGACCGTCGTCCAGGGCCTCGAGGGTGGCGTCGAAGAAGGTGATCAGGTCGAGGTCGTTGACCTGGTCGCTCAGGCGTCCATCACCGACGTCGATGCTGCCGCGCACGACGCAGTCGCCGGCCCAGGCCACCAGAGGCTCGCGCATGTCGAAACCCCTTTCCGCGCGGTCGCGGGAACGACCGTCCATCCCTGCCCAGCAGGATACGTGCCCGGTGTCCGGGATGGAAGTGCCGGTTGGCGATGGGCTGGCGGGGTCTCCGCCCGGGCAGCCCTCAGGGAAGGGCAGCGACGGCCGCGGCGGCCGCGGCAGGATCCGAGGTGGTGATCACGATCACCGCATCGCCGCTCACGCCAACGTAGTCCATCGGACCCTCGTCGCCGTAGTCGACCCGCGTGAACTGCTTGCCGGCGAGCGTCACCGGCGTCCTGGTCACCCCGGCACCCGAAGCCGCGAGCCACGAGTCCAGGACGATCGGGAGCACCTTGGCGGCGCTCAGCCCATTCACGCCCACGGCAAGGATCGAAAGGTCGGACGCTGCCGTCTCGTCGTATGCCTGCGCGACCTTGAGGTCATCGGGCACCTTGCCCTCGGCCCGCAGCGCCGCCGTGATCGCACGGCTCCCCTGGTCTTCGCCCAGGATCATGGTGCCCGACGCGCTGTCCACCGTCAGGACGACGTCACCGACCTTCGTCGGCAGCGCGGCCTCCAGCTCCGGAGCCGCGGCGGCGCTGGCCGACGCGTCGCCGCTGGACGCGGGGGCGGCCGATCCGGGGCCCGTGTCGGCGCTCGCATCCACGCTCGGCGCGGGGCTCGCGCCGGCGGACGCACCCACGGCCACCGCCCCGCCGTCACCACCCAGCGATTTGTCGAAGGCGGAGGCGATCGCGTCCACCTCGGCGGCGGTCGCGTCGCCGGATCCCGCCAGGTACACGACGATCCGGTCGTGACGGAACTGCAGGAAGGTGGCACCCGAGGCGTCCGCGGCGCTGAACCCCTGGTTCCCCAGGTCATTGCGCTCGGTCACCGTCTGGCCGGCCGCGGTCGACGCATCGGCGGAGCGGGTCACCGCGTCGGCGGCGCCCGACGGGTAGCACGTGATCGTGGCGTAGACGACGGCCTGGGCCGTGGTGCCGTCGGTCGGCTGCGGACCAAGCAGGGACATGGACTTGCGGGCGATGTCGTACTGGCTGGACGCAACGGTCCAGCCGACCGGCAGGTCGGTGTCCTTCGGGGTGGTGTTCCAGGCGGACGTCTGGCAGCTGTCGTCGGCCGGGGCAAAGGTCGAGAGCCCGGCGAGGCCCAGGGCCACGGCCGAGAGCACGACCGCCACCAGCGCGAACCGTCGCGTCGTCCGGCCGGATGTCTCGGAACGCACCTGTTCATCGGGCGTCCGGGGTGTGGGTCTGCCCGGTTCCGGGCGCGGGGTCCTGAGGGTCGTCACCCCCTAAGCATGCCCTGCATTGCTGAGTGCTGCCTGAGAAGCCCGCAGCGCTACCTGGCCCGCACGCGGTTGTTCTTCGGGTTGTGCTCCAGCTCGGCCAGGCCGAGGACCTCGAGCAGCGGCGGAAGGTAGGCACCGAAGCGCGCGCGATACCCCTTCCGGAGGCCGTACCAGCCGCCGACCGGGTTGGTCCCGGACCGGCCCCAGGCCTCCACAGACCCGTCCGGTGCCGGCTTCTGCTCGTCAGTGCCGCCGAGCGGCACCCAGTCGGCCTGCTCACGCAGCCACCCGCGCAGGTCCTCGATCGCCCGCAGCTGGTACCGGAGCTGGGTGGAGCCCACCTGGCAGACGAGCGCCGGCGGATCCGCAGCCTCGTCGCGCCACATCCGGTATGGCGATCCGCCGTTCGCCGTCACCAGGTCCCACGGATCCTCGCGCGTCCCACTGCCCGGCATGGCGACCTCCATCGCATGGGGCCGCGGTCGGCCCCGGTCCGCGGACGCTACCACGCCTGATCAGCTAGGCTCGACGGGAGGCCTCCACCGTCCACGCGGCCGACGGAGGACCGCATTCCCGGGAGGCCCGCATGCCGATGACACCCCGCGAGCGCGTGCTCGCGACGCTCGCCCACGAGACGCCGGACCGTGTCCCGATCATGCTCGGCCCGAGCAACGCGACGGGCATCAAGATGTCCGTCTACCGGCGCATCAAGGCGCTGGCCGGCATCCAGGCACCGAACGAGTACATCTACGAGTGGCCGGAGCTGGGCACCGCGAAGCTGGACGAGGCGACGTACCGGCGGCTCCACGCCGACGTCCGCGGCGTGCTGGACCACTTCCCGGCCGCCACCCGCGCCCGGAACGCCGCCCGGGACCCGCACTCCCCGTTCATCGACGACTGGGGCAGCGGCCAGGTGGAGGGGACGCCCGGCACCTGGTTCCCGGGCTGGCACCCGATGGCGGATGCGTACACGCTCGAGGAGATCGAGGCGTACCCGTGGCCGGACATGACGGATCCCACGAGGTTCGAGGGCGTCCGAACGGAGGCCCAGCGCCTGCGGGACGAGAACGTCTACGCCTCGATGGGCACGCCCTGGCTCGCCTTCCCGCTGGAGCGCGCGTTCGCGATGCAGGGCACGGACAACTTCCTGGCCAACCTCGCCGGTGAACCGGAGTTCGCAGAGGCGCTCCTGTGGAGGACCCAGGCGCTGTGCAAGGGGCTGATGGACGGCTTCCTGCGCGAGTGCGGTGACCTCATCGACATGGTGAAGATCGGCGACGACCTGGGGTCCCAGGTGGGGCTGCTGATGTCACCCGCCATGTACCGCCGGATCCTCAAGCCGATCCATGCGGACCTGATCGCGTTCATCCGGGAACGGACGAAGGCCGCGATCGTGTTCCACACGGACGGCGACGTCTACGACCTGCTCGGGGACTTCATCGAGATCGGGGTCGACGTCCTCAACCCGGTCCAGGCGTCGGCCGGCGGGATGTCGGATTTCGTGGGCCTCAAGAGGAGGTTCGGGGACAACCTGGTCTTCTGTGGCGGGATGGACACGCATCACGTCCTCCCGCTCGGGACGCCGGACGAGGTCCGCGCCGAGGTGAAGCGCGTGATCGGGACGCTGGGCGCGGGTGGCGGCTACATGCTGGGCGCCGTGCACACGGTCATGGACGACGTGCCGCCGGAGAACGTGCTGGCGATGGTGGACGCCGTCGAGGAGTTCGGGCGGTATCCGCTGCGGGGCTGAGGGCGGCCGTTCGCCGCCGAGAGCCGTTCGCCCGCCGAGAGCCGTTCGCCCACCGAGAGCCG
>DATCGK010000150.1:0-2087 GCA_036508975.1 Candidatus Limnocylindrales bacterium | reverse complement strand
GCCTGGAGCAGCCCCGGGACGTCTCGCTTGGCCGCGAGCTTCGCGACGTCGGGCGGTCCGGACGGCGGCATGGCGTGACCTCCTCTGGGTCAGTCTGACACGGACGGGGCTGACGCTGGCGGCGGGAGAGCCGCCACCAGCTGGTGACCTTCGGAAACGGGCACCTGCACGGCGGAGAGCTGCAGCGCCGCCACCAGGCGCACCAGGGTGGTGCGGGCGGGCGGGCGGCCCCCGGCCTCGTACTTGCGGATGGTCTCCGGCGAGACGCCTACCAAGGCGCCGAGCTCGACCTGGCTGAGGCCCAGGCGCAGGCGCTCCGCTCGCAGCAGGTCGCGCCAGGCGCGACCACGGCTTGGCTCCGCCGTGTCAGGGGGCCCGGGTCGCACACCGCTGGCCGGACCAGTGCGCGGGGTTCGATCCCGTCGGCCAGATACCGCAGGCGCCGCCGTGCCGCGCGCGGACACGTGCACCTCTCCCGCGCACCGGGCCCTCTTGGCCCCGAGCGACTCACCCTGCCTCAACGACGCCACGCTAGGCCCTTGGCCTGCACACCGTCAAGAGCGGGAGCGGTACATCTGGTACCGGCCATCGTTGCGTCGACCCCCTGAATCCGCCGGTCGTTACCGTGCCGTCATGCGTGCGTTGTCGGTCCGCGCGCTGGCGGGCTGACGTCGCTCCACGCAGAAGCTATGTGCGACGCCCAGACGTTGGCCCGAACACGATGTCGGTCGCCCCGACGAGCGCCCAACGAGCCCGATCGACGCCGGAGGAGACCCGGGTCCGCCCTGGGGGTCGGTGATAGAATCCGGCCACTCCCGAGCGGGAGTAACTCAGCTGGCAGAGTGTCTGCTTCCCAAGTCTGAGCGCCTCAGCGCTGTGGCTCCCCGTGTGGGGGTACCACCAAATCGCCTCAGTTATACGCTGTCGATCTCCGCCGCTGGTCGTCCGAGGTGTCGCCACGGCGCTCGCTGACTCCAACGGCCTGTCGCGGTCGCCGAGATCATAACCTACGTGCTGATCCTGATACCGACGACCGGGGTCCGCATTTGCGTTCCCCCGGGCCCGCAGCGCGGCTCCCTTCGCGTGTCGACTACGTCGGGTACCTGCGGGTGCGGCCCAAGATGAGCGGCGTCTGGCGCCGGGGTCCCGATGCCGTGGGGGTCGGAAACCCAGATTCGATTACGCGGCAAGTCCGTGATACTCGTGGATGAGCCCGCCAAGCACATCCCGGCGGCGAACATCGCGCGGGTTGACCGGGATCGGCTCCGCGGCCGCTGCGAGCGGTGGAGCGAGGCCGACGGCGCGATGGGGCCGCCCGCGGTTGTAGTGGTCCGCGTAGATCCGGAGCGTCCGATCGAGATGCCGCCGCCCCTGGATCAGCGTCCAGTCGAGGCACTCGGCCCGCATCGTCTCGATCACCCGTTCCGCGTAGGCGTTGGCGTTCGGAGCTTGGATCGGGGTGCGGATGACCCGCATCCCCTCCGAGCGCAGCACCGTGTCGAATGGCCGGCAGAACTTCGCGTCCCGGTCGCGGATGAGGAACCGGATGGCAGGTGAGTGACCATCGAGCGCCATGGTGAGGTTGCGGGCCTGCTGGGTGACCCAGGCCGAGTCGGGGTGAACCGTTGATGGGCTGAGGTGGATCCGCCGGGTCCCGAGCTCGATGAACACCAGGACGTAGAGCGTCCGGAGCCAGGCGGTCTCGACGGTGAAGAAGTCGCAGGCGATGATGCCGCTTGCCTGGGCCCGGAGAAGGTCCGTCCAGCTCGGTCCGGTCCGTCGTGGAGCAGGCCCCGCTCGCGCGGTCCGGAGCAGGCTCCGGATCGTCGTCGCGCCGACGCGGATCCCGAGCTTGCGGAGCTCACCCTCGATCCGCACGCAGCCCCAGCGGGGGTTCTCTCTTGCCAGCCGGAGGATGAGCGCACGGATCGCGGCCTCGATCGGTGGTCGGCCTGGCCGACCGGTCCGGCGATAGGTCCACTTCCTCCTCACCAGCTCGCGGTGCCAGCGGAGCAGAGTGGACGGGGTGACGAGGAAGGCGACCCAGCGGTCCCTTGGGATGACCCGGCTTGCGGCGGCGAGGAGGA
>DATCGK010000149.1:0-11760 GCA_036508975.1 Candidatus Limnocylindrales bacterium | reverse complement strand
CGGTCAGCGCGTGAGGGTGACCTTCGAGATCGTGCGCGGCGCCTCCGTGTCCAACCCCCGGGCCCGGGCCAGGTGGTAGGCGAACAGCTGCGCGGGCAGGATCGTCACGATCGGGGCCAGCCACTCCGGCACTCCCGCGGGGACCGGGATGCCGTCACCCAGCGCCCGGAGGGACGGGTCGTCGGACAGGACCAGGAGCCGGGCCCGGGCGGCGCTCAACCGCGCGAGCAGGGCGTGCATGTCCGCGAGCAGCGGTCCGTCCGTGGCCACGGCGAGCACAGGGAAGCCCGCCTCCACCAGGGCGATGGGACCGTGTTCGAAGTCCGCGCCCGAGTACGGGTCAGCCAGGACGTATGCGAGCTCCTTGAGCTTGAGCGCCCACTCCCGCGCGGTGGCGTACTGGAAGCCCCGGGCGAGGACGACGCAGCGGTCCTCGGCCGCCCATTCCCGGGCGATCGCGACGACCGCGTCCTCGACCTCCAGGGCCGCGCGCATCGCCCCCGGCAGCGCTCGGAGCTCCGCCGACGAGGGCTCGTCCCCGGAGATCGCCGCGGACAGCATCGCCAGCAGCGCCACCTCCGCCACGTAGGTCTTCGTCGCCGCCACGGCGAGCTCCGGACCGGCGCCCAGCTCGATGAGGTGCGCGGCGACGCCCGCGAGCTCCGAGGCTGGATCGTTGGTGAGCGCGACGGTCACCGCCCCCTGGCGACGGGCGTCCTCGAGCACCGCCACGACGTCTGGGGAGCGGCCCGACTGCGAGATGCCGATGACGAGCGCGTTCCGGACACGGGGCGAGCCGCCGTATACGGATACGAGCGACGGGGCGGCGAGCGCCACCGGGAGGCCGTTGCGGGCGCCCAGGACGTACTGCGCGTAGATGGCGGCGTGGTCGGAGGTGCCGCGCGCCGCGATGAGCACCAGGTCGACATCGCGCTCGCGGACCAACCGGGCGACGTCCGATACCGGCCCCACGGCGCGGTCCAGGAGGGCGGCCACTACATCCGGGGCCTCGCCGAGCTCGGTGCGCATGCTCACGCCCTGAGGGTACCCGAGGCGGCTCCCATGCGCCCGGATCCTCGCGACGATCGCGCGGGTGCACACTGGCGCATGGCTCGCCCGGCGCCTGCCCTCATCGCGGACCGGCACAGCCCATCACTGGTCACGCCGTGCAGCGCAAGTGGCTCATCCTCTCCGCGGTCTCGCTGGGCTCGCTCATGTCGACGCTCGACGGCAGCATCGTCAACGTCGCGATGCCGTCGATCGAGCGCGACCTCGGAATCGACCTGACGACGGTCGAGTGGGTGTCCGTGGCCTACCTCCTGGTGGTCGGCAGCCTGCTGCTGCCCGTGGGCCGGCTCGGCGAGGTGCTCACCTTCAAGCGCGTCTATCTCGTGGGCTTCACGATCTTCACCCTGGCCAGCGTGTGCTGCGGCGCGTCGCCGACCCCGGAGGTGCTGGTCGCGTTCCGCGCCGTCCAGGGTGTGGGCGCGGCGATGATCATGGCCATGGGCCCCGCGATCGTGGCCCGGACCTTCCCCGCGTTCGAGCGGGGACGGGCCCTGGGCCTCAACGGCGTCAGCGTCTCGATCGGCCTCAGCCTCGGACCGGTGCTGGGCGGGATCCTCACCCAGGTCGGCACGTGGCGGGCGATCTTCCTGATCAACGTCCCGATCGGCGTGCTGGCCATCGTCTGGGCGGCCCGCGTGCTCCCCGCCGAGACGCCCGGCAAAGGCCAGTCGTTCGACATCCGGGGGGCCGCGCTCTCGGGCAGCGCGCTGTTCGCGCTCCTGCTCGCGCTCAGCGAGGGCCAGGAATGGGGATGGACCAGCCCAGCGACGATCGGCCTCGTGATCGCGTCAGCCGTCCTGGGCCTGGCGCTCGTCGCCGTGGAGCGCTCGGCCCTGCAGCCGATGATCGACCTGGCCCTGTTCCGGATCCGGGCGTTCGCAGCAGGTTTGGCCAGCGTCGTCGTCGCCTTCGCGGGGTTGTTCACCGCGACCTTCCTGCTCCCGTTCCTGCTCCAGCAGGGCTCTGGCTTGTCCCCCATCGAGGCCGGCCTGCTCATGACCCCCGTCCCGATCACGATGGCGATCGTGGCGCCCTTCAGCGGGTCGGCGTCCGACCGCTTCGGGCCGCGGGTCCTGGCCAGCACGGGCATGGCGATCATGGCCCTCGCGCTGCTGAGCCTGACCCAGCTCCCCGTGGACTTCACCCTCCCGGACCTGGTCTGGCGGCTGGTCCTGCTGGGGCTGGGCCAGGGTCTGTTCATGAGCCCCAACAGCAGCGCGGTGCTGGGCTCCGTGCCGCGCGGGCGCATCGGCACGGCGTCCGGCACGCTGGCCCAGATGCGCGTCGTCGGCCAGGCGCTGGGGATCGCGCTGAGCGCCGCCGTCGTGGCCACGCGCCTGCCCGTCCACCTGGCGTCGGAGAGCGGAGGGACGCCGGCCGCCCAGGCGAGCGCGGCGCTCGCCGCCGCGATCCACGACGCGTTCGTGATCGCCGCCGTCATCTGCTGCATCGGGATCGCGACCAGTCTGGTCCGGGGGTCAGGCGGGTCCAGCCGCGGGTCGGGCGGGCCCAGCCGCGCGGAGCCCGTGCCCGTACGCCCGGACGCCGGGGCCTGACGCCGGGGCCGGACGGCGGTGGGACGTCAGCCGGGCGCGGCCGCTCACGTGCGGCTCACCCGCCGCCTGCCCGCGGGGCTACGATCCGGCCATGCAGGTTGCGAACGGATCGAGAGGCTGAGTGCGATGACCCTGGACGCCACGCTCCGGTTTGGCCTCGTTGGCACCGGATACTGGGCTCGGGAGACGCACGCGCCCGGCATCGCTGCCGCGGCGGGAGCCACCCTCGCCGCCGTGTGGGGCCGCGACCATGCAGCCGCGTCCGCGCTCGCTGCCCGGTACGGCGGGACAGCAGCGCGACGAGGATGCGCTCGAGCATCACGTCCTGCCCCACGATGACGCGCCGGATCTCGAACAGGACCGACTCGGCGGTGGTCCGGGGGTCGACGGGGTTGGGCAGGGCGACGGGGTTGGGCAGGGCGACGGGGTTCGGCAGGGCGACGGGCGCGCTGAACCCACGGGGGGAGTCGGTCATTGGGTCACCTGCGCCCGTGGGCCCGGGCTCGATTGTGGTGGCCCGAGCGGTCGGCACCCTCACGTGGACGCGGTCGGTCGAGTGGATCTTCGGCCACGACCATGAGAGATCCATGCGGGGTCGCCGGGCGCCACGGGGCCCGGTCGCTACGCGTCGGCGAGGAGCCCCTCGTGCGTGATCGACGCGCGGACGCGGGCGTCGGCTGCGGTATCCCCGGGGACCACGCGATCGAGCGCCAGGAGCGCGGCGCCCAGGACCGGCGGCGCCTCGAGGACCACCACCCGGGCCCGGGGTGCCGTGCCTGCGACGCGCTCGGCGACGGCTGCCGCGAGGAGGTCCCCGGCCCCACGCGCAACGCCCCCGAACAGGACGACGGGAATCGCCTGACGGCCCAGCCGCAGCCGCCGGATCGCCGCGATCGCGAAGGAGGCACACTCGTCGGCGAGCGCGCCGATCAGCTGGAGCGCCACCGCGTCCCCGTCCCGCGCCGCCTCCACCACCACCCCGGCGAGCTCGCTCGTCCGCCCCTCGGGGATCCGGCCGGCATATAGCGCCGCGGTCACGTCCAGTGGGCGCCGCAGCCCGAAGTGGGCCGGCACGAGCGCCTCGAGGGACGTCCGCCCGCCGCGTCCGTCCTGGCCGCGGACCGCGGCGCCGAGGGCTTCCATCCCGAGGCTTCCACCGCCGCCGCGGTCCCCGCTGATCGGGCCCAGGCCGGCGAAGCGTGCGCGCCTCCCGTCCGGGGCGATCCCGACCCCGTTGATCCCTTCTCCGACGTCGACGCCCACGCCCCACCCGTCCGGCGAGCCCGCACGCAACCCGGCGACCGTGTCGTTCTCGAGCACGAGCGCGGCCGCGATCCCCGTCCGTGCATGGAGCCGCATCAGCGCACGCTCGTCCGATGGCAGGTCCATCCCCGCCAGGCACAGCACGGCGAGCGCTGCGATGGGCTCCGTCACGGGGCGTCCTGCGCTCGCGGCCAGCGCTCCGACCTGCTGCCGGAGCCGCCGGCCCGCCTCCTCCAGACCCACCTGCTGGTGGGAGACCGTGGGGCGCCTGGAAGCCGCGACCACCGTCCCGTCGGCGGCCAGCAGCACGAGGTCCGTCTTCGAGTTGCCGCCGTCGACGGCCAGGAGGAGCTCGCTCACGTGCTGCGCCTTCCGGGCAGGCTGTCGAGGGTGTCGATCGTCACGAACGTGGCTCCTGCATCGCGGAGCCGGCGGATGGTGCCGCGAAGCGCGACGGGCGTCGCCCGCGGCCAGCCGTGCAGCAAAACCACGGAGCCGTCTCCGTGGGCGATGGTCTCACGGACGAGGCGGCCCTCGAGGCGCCCGGCGCTGCCCCCGGCCCAGTCGCGGCCGTCAACGTGCCAGCCCACGTCGACATAGCCGATCGAGTCCAGCCGGTCGGCGACGCGGCGGGTCCCGGCACCTGCCCCGAACGGGCACCGGAACCACGGCCGCGGGCTCCGCCCGGTGGCCGCGATGATGGCCCGCTCCGACGCCTGGGCATCGCGGACGATGCCCGCCGCAGTCAGGAGCGTCATCCGTGCGTGGTGGTGCGAGTGGTTCGCGACCAGGTGGCCCTCGGCGGCGATCCGGCGAGCCAGGACCGGCTCGGCCTCGGCCCATCGTCCCTGGATGAAGACGGTCGCCGGGACGCCGTCCTCCGCGAGGACATCCAGGATCCGCGCCGTGACACCCGGTTCGGTGGGCCGGTCCGGGAACTCGGCATCGATCGTGATGGCCACCCGGAAGCCGCCCGGGTCCGGGTGGCTCACTTCTCCACCCCGGTGATCACGATGCCACGAGTGAAGACCCGCTGGAAGATCAGGAAGATGATCACCGGGATCACCATGGTCATCAGCGTCCCGGCCTGCACGTAGGCCGGGTTCCGGTAGTGGATGCCGTTGAACCGTTGCAGGCCGACGGCCAGCGTCTGCAGCTCTGGTTTGGTGGACAGGTAGATCAGCGGGTTGAAGAAGTCGTTCCACGAGTACACGAAGTGGAAGATCGCCACCGCGATCACGACCGGCCACGCCTGGGGCAGGATCACCGAGACCAGCGTGCGGAAGGGCCCGGCGCCGTCGATGGCGGCGGCCTCGTCCATCTCACGGGGGATCGTGAGCAGGTACTGCCGCAACAGGAACACGTCGAAGGCGTTGGCGAAGAAGACCGGGACCAGGAGCGGCAGCCACGTCCCCACCCAGCCGATCTTCGAGAACACCGTGTACGTCGGGATGACGGTCACGGCACCGGGCAGGAAGATCGTCGCGATCAGGATCATGAACAGCAGCGAGCGGCCGGGGAACCGGAACCGGGCGAACCCGTACGCCACCAGGGTGCACGAGACCAGGACGCCCACCATGCCGATCAACGCGATGGCGATCGTGTTGAACAGCAACCGTGGGAAGTCGATGAGCGCCCAGACGTCGGAGTAGTTGGACCAGGCGGGCGACAGGGTCCAGGCACGCTCCAGGGTCCGCCAGGAGCCCTGCCAGGTGATCGTTCCCGCAGCCGGGTCGGCCGGGTCCAGGAAGTCGCTCTGCTGGCGGCCGGGCTTCACCAGCGCCAGCTCCCGGGAACCCTCCGGCAGCGGGACGATGTAGACGTCGTACTCGTTGCCCTCCCACGCGAACGTGCTCGGCACCGACGGCAGGAATGGCGCGTTGGTCTCGGACAGCTGGGCCGGCGTCTTGAGCGACACCAGCGCGGCCCGGAGGATTGGCGACAGGAAGGCGGCGAGCACGACGACGAGGATGAACGTGATCGTGAACGAGCGACGCGCGTCGCGCGGACGGCGCGGGCGCCGGAACCGCCTCCGAGCGTCCTGGCCGACGACGCCGGCGGTGGCGACATCGGCGAATCGGCCGGCGCCGGTGTCCATCAGCGTTCACCCGCGTAGTAGACCCAGCGGCGCGACGACCAGAACACGACGAGCGACACCAGCAGCGTGACCAGGAACAGCATCCACGCGAGCGTCGCCCCGTAGGCCATGTTCTGGTAGGTGAAGAACGTCTTGTACAGGTAGAGGTTGAAGAAGAACGTCGTGCCGTCGGGCTCGCCCGTGCCGTTGTTGATCACCAGGGGCACGAGGAAGTACTGGAGCACGTCCACGATGCTCAGGATCAGCGTGTAGAAGATCACCGGCGACATCAGCGGCAGGGTCACGTTGCGGAGCGAGCCCCACCACCCGGCGCCGTCGATGTTGGCCGCGTCGTAGAGCTCGGTCGGGATCCCGCGCAGGCCGGCCAGGTTGACGATGATCGCGGACCCGATGCCCCAGATGCCGATGAACACGAGCGCCGGGTAGATGAACGTCGAGTCGTTGAGCCAGTTGGGCGGGTTCTCGATGCCGGTGAAGCGCAGGAAGGCGTTCAGCCAGCCCGTCTCGAGGTTGAGCATCCCCTGCCAGATCAGGACGCCCGACACGAACGGGATCACGTACGGCAGGAAGAACAGGACGCGGAAGGCGCCCGGCCCCTTGAGGGCCCGGGCGTTGAGCGCGATCGCGAGCGACAGCGGGAGGATCATCGCGATCGGCAACTGGAGCAGCGCGAACCGGAAGGTGACACCTAAAGAAGCCCAGGTCTGGGCGTCGCCCAGCATCGTCTGCCAGTTGTGCAGCCCGACGAACGCGAGCGGCTGCTCCTGCGCCAGGCTGACGTTCGTGAACGTGAAACCGAGCGAGGCGATCATCGGGGCCAGCGTGAACACGAGGAACCCGATGAGCCAGGGCGAGATAAACAGGAAGCCCCAGAGCGCCTCGCGACGCGCCAGGCGCGAGGGATGCCAGCCGTGGATCGGCAGCCGCCTCCGCGACCGCACGGTGACGGCGGCGGACTCCGGGGCTGCGGTCACGACCGGGGCCCGTTGCGCAGGATCGGCATCGCGTCCTCGAGCGGCGGTGGGGTCCCGCCGGCAAACCGCCGGCGGGACGGAGTCAGCCTGGCCTGGAACCCCCGGGCCAGGGATTGATCAGGGCTGCTTGTCCCAGATCGCCTGGATCTCGGCGCGCAGCGTCTCGACCTCCTTGTTCATGTCGAGACCCTGGTTGGTCTGCCAGCGGGTCGTGTACTTGCCGCCCGAGCCGACGAGCCCGAGGGTCTCGTTGTAGGCCGGCATGTAGGACTCGAAGTTGGGGTTGTCGGCAAACTGGATGCTGTCGATGGCAACCTGCCAGTCCGGCTTCTGGGTGAACGTCACGTCCTGGCCTGCGAAGAACGCCGCCTGGTCGGCCGTCCGGGCGGGCATGCCGCCGTACGTGGCGAGCAGGTCGGGAGCTCCCTCGCCGAGGAGGTAGGTCAGCACCTCGAATGCCTCGTTCGGGTGCTTGGTGCCCTTGAGGATGCGGAACGTGTCGGCGTTGAACGCGGACGTCACCTGCCCGTTGTACGACGGGATGATGCCCATGTCCCAGTCGCCCTTGAGCCCTTCGAGGCCGTAGGTGGACCACAGGAAGTTCTCGCTCATCGCGATCTTGCCCGTGAAGAACGGGTAGTCCTCGGGGTTGATGTCCGGGCTGCTGAAGATCGGACCGGTCATCGAGATATGGTCCGTCCACATCGCGTCGTACCAGTACGTCCAGGCCGCCTTCCAGGCCGCGGGGATCTGGGCGGTCTTGCCGTCGGCGCCACCCGCGAGAGTCCCGGCCCCGAAGTAGGCGCCCATGCCGCGCAGGTCGTCCCGCTGCGGCTCGAAGCCCCATTGCACGATGTTCTTGGGGTCGAAGCCGGCCTGCGTGGCGTCCTTGCCGCTCTTGTCGACCGTCAGGATCTTCGCGACCCGGCGGACGGTGTCGTAGTTCCAGTCGACCTCGGTGCCGTCGGGCATCTTGTACTTCGCGCCGTACGTGTGCGGCGGCTCGGCGAGACCCGCCTCGGTGAACAGGCTCTTCGAGTAGAACAGGACCGACGGGTAGATCGCGAACGGGATGCCGACCTGGCCCTCGTCCAGCTTGTAGATGTTCACCGCGTCGGGCGGGAAGCCCGAGAGGTCGTAGTTGTTCTTCGCGATCAGCGGCGCGAGGTCCAGCCACTGGCCATGGAAGGCGTTGGCGCCGCCGATGCCCACCGGCCCCACGATGTCCGGCCCGTTGCCCGACGCGATCTCCGTCGCCAGGGCGTCGTTCGCGCCGGCGTACGGGACCGCCTCGAAGGTCAGCTTGATGTTGGGGTGGCTCGCGTTGAACTTCTCGACGACCTGCTTCTCGACCGTGACCTGCTCGGGCGCGTCGCCGCCGCCGAGACAGCAGTACCAGCGGATCTCGACCGGCGCGCCGGCGGCGGCCGAGGCGGACGGCTCCGGAGCCGTCGTCGCGCTGGCGGCAGGCGCTGTCGTGGCGCTGGCGGCAGGTACGGTCGTCGCCCCGCCCGACGGGGCCGTGGTGGGTGTGCTGCCGCCGCAGGCACCGGCGACAAGCGCCAGCACCCCTAGAACGGCGAAGGCTCGGATCGCTCGCATCTGCTCCTCCTGGTCGGGCACCGGACCGTCTTCGATGGCGGACGTCAGCCGTGGCGCGAGACAACCTTCGGACCGGACTCGGCGGAGCCCGTGGCCACCGAGTCTGACCTGGGGCTGGAACGGACGACGATCCGCTCCACGTAGTACCTCGTCCGGTCGCCCCGGACGTATGAGCGCGCGAACTCCACCGGTTGGCCGGCCTGGTCGAAGGCCAGCCCCTCGATCAACAGCGCGGGCCGGTGGGGCTCGACACCGAGCAGCTGCGCCTCGCGTGAGGGCAGCGCGATGGGTTCCAGCGCCTCCCGGGCACGGACGACACGCGTGTCGTAGCGGACCGCGAGGAGCTCGTACAGCGACCCGTGCTCGAGGTCACCCGCCAGGAGCCCGGGGAAGCGTGCCTCCGGGAGGTACACCTGCTCGAGGAGCAGGGGCTCGCCATCGGCGATACGGAGACGCTCGACGTGGATCACGGGGGCGCCGATCGCGATCCCCAGGGCCTCCGCGACGGACAGCTTCGCGGGCACCGTGCGCGCGGTCACCACGCGGGTGGACGCGTCGTGGCCCAGGTGGTGCAGCTCCTCGGTGAAGGAGAGCGGGCCGTCGAGATCGAGCGCGATCGGCGGTCGCGTGACGAACGTTCCCCGGCCCCGCGTCCGCTCCAGCCGCCGTTCGCGGGCAAGGTCACCCAGCGCGCGCCGGACGGTGATGAGGCTGCACCCGTACCGGGCGGCCAGCTCGCGCTCCGGCGGCAGCTGGTCGCCCGGCTGCCACTCCCCGGCCTCGAGCGCCGAGCGCAGGTCGAGATAGACCTGGTGGTGGAGCGGGATCGGGCCCGCGAGTAGCCTGAAGCGTGCCATGCGCGTCGCCGTCGCCTCTTGCGGTGCACGTGCTTGCTGCTAAGGTTATAAGCAATCTGTCAAGCCTTTGTCAGGGACCGACGTCAGCGAGGGACGGGTCGATGGGCCTCAAGGTCGCCGTGATCGGCGGGGGAAGCACCTACACCCCCGAGCTGGTCGAGGGGTTCGCGCGGCGGTCCGCGGTCCTGCCCATCGACGAGCTCGTCCTGATGGACCCTGACGCGGGGCGCCTGGAGATCGTGGGTGGCCTGGCGAGCCGCATCCTGCGCCGGGCGGGCTGGCCGGGACGCCTGGTGCTGACGGGGGATCGGTCCGCCGCGCTCGACGGCGCCGCGTTCACCCTGGTCCAGCTGCGCGTCGGCGGCCAGGCGGCCCGCTTCGTGGACGAGACGCTCCCCCACCGGTTCGGCGCGATCGGCCAGGAGACGACGGGACCCGGCGGGTTCGCGAAGGCGCTCCGGACGGTGCCCCTCGTCCTGGAGATCGCGGACGAGGCTGCGCGCCGGGGGGCGCCGGGTAGCTGGATCCTCGACTTCACCAACCCGGTCGGGATCGTGACCCAGGCGCTGCTCGACGCGGGGCACCGGGCCATCGGCCTGTGCAACGTGGCGATCGGTTTCCAGCGCAGGTTCGCCGCCCACTTCGGCGTGGATCCTGCCCGGGTTCGCCTCGACCACGTCGGGCTGAACCACCTCTCGTGGATCCGCGCCGTGACCGTCGACGGCGTGGACCGGCTGCCGGACCTGCTGGCCGCAGGCGACCCGCTGGTCACCGCGGACGAGCACTTCCCGCTCGACCTCGTCCGGGCGCTGGGCGCCATCCCGTCCTACTACCTTCGCTACTACTACGCGACGGACGAGGTGCTCCGCGAGCAGCTCGACGGCGCCAACCGCGCGAGCGATGTCATGGCGATCGAACGCGAGCTGCTGGAGCTCTACCGGGACCCGTCGCTGGACCGGAAGCCGGAGCTCCTGGAGCGGCGGGGCGGCGCGTACTACAGCGAAGCGGCAGCCGCGCTCGTCGAGTCGCTCCACACCGGCGACGGTGCGATCCACGTCGTGGACGTGCGCAACGGCGGGGCGATCCGCGGGCTCGCCGACGACGACGTCGTGGAGCTCTCGGCGAGGGTCACGCGCGACGGCGCTGAACCGCTCCCGACCGGTCCCCTGGCCCACGAGATGCGAGCACTCGTCCTCCACGCCAAGGAGTACGAGCGTCTTGCCATCGAGGCGGCGCTCTCGGGGGACGACACCATCGCGCTGCGGGCGCTCCTCGCGAACCCCCTCGTGCCCGGAGCGGAGGCCGCGGCCGGCCTTCGTGACGCGCTGATCGAGGCGAACCTGCCATACCTGCCCCGGTTCGTCGCATCCGGGCACAGGAGCGCCTCGTGACCGCCGACCCCCGGTCCCCCCGCGACCTCCCCCCGGAGCCCGCACCGTACGTCGCCGATGAAGACCACTACGACGGCCGGATGCCGTACCGGCGCGTCGGCCGCAGCGGGCTCGTCCTCCCGGCCGTCTCGCTCGGGCTGTGGCACAACTTCGGGGACGAGACCTCGCTCGATCGGCAGCGTGTCGTGCTGCGACGCGCGTTCGACCTGGGCATCACGCACTTCGATCTCGCCAACAACTACGGCGTGCCGGCGGGCTCCGCCGAGGTCAACTTCGGGCGGGCGCTGCGGCGCGACTTCGGCCCGTACCGCGACGAGCTCCTGATCTCGACCAAGGCGGGTTGGGACATGTGGCCGGGGCCGTACGGCGAGCTGAACTCGCGCAAGCACCTGCTGGCCAGCCTGGACCAGAGCCTCCGACGGCTCGGGCTCGAGTACGTCGACATCTTCTACTCGCATCGACCGGACGAGGACACGCCCCTCGAGGAGACGCTGGGCGCGCTCGACACCGCGGTCCGCCAGGGAAAGGCCCTGTACGCGGGAATCTCGTCGTACCCGCCGGAGATGACGCGATCGGCCGTCGGCATCCTTCGGGAGTTCGGCACGCCGCTGCTCATCCACCAGCCGTCCTACTCCATGCTGGACCGCTGGGTCGAGGACGGCCTCCTGGACGTCCTCGGGGACGAGGGGGTCGGCTGCATCGTCTTCTCGCCGCTTGCCCAGGGCCAGCTCACGGATCGCTACCTGGCCGGGATCCCGGCCGGCTCGCGCGCGACCTGGTCCCGGTTCCTCGACGCCGACGAGGTCGAGGCGAACCTGCCGACGGTCCGGTCGCTCGCCGAGATCGCGCTCGGTCGCGGCCAGGCGCTGGCCGAGATGGCCCTATCCTGGATCCTGCGCGACGCACGGATCTCGTCCGTGCTGGTCGGGGCGAGCTCCGTGGCGCAGCTGG
>DATCGK010000148.1:0-8765 GCA_036508975.1 Candidatus Limnocylindrales bacterium | reverse complement strand
AAGAGGCGGACTGCGAGGACGCCATGAAGCAGTTCCTGCACGAGATGGGCGCGGAGCCGCAGGTTCAGCAGAAGCTGTCGATCACGGCGTCAACCCTGCCCTCGGAGACGACGACGGTCCTGCTGGAGTCGCGCGGCAAGGCCTGAGCCGGTGACGCCGCTCACCGGGACCCTGCTCGGGATCGCCGCCGGTGCGGCGATGGTCGACTGGATTGCCGTCTGGCTGGACGGTCCTCGCTCGCGGGCGGTCGAGCGGGTCGCGAAGCCGCTCGCGCTCACGGCGTTGCTCGCAGCGGCGATCGCCTGGCCGGTGGGCGCGGCCGACAGTGCAGCGGTGCGGCCCTGGCTGGTCGCGGCCCTGGCGGCGTCCCTCGCCGGTGACGTGCTGTTGCTGGCGCCCGGGCGGTTCATCGCCGGGCTCGTCGCGTTTCTCGTCGCGCACGTGGCATACCTGGTCGCGTTCGCCCAGCTGCCCGGGTCTGTTCCGTGGTTCGTCGTGGGCGTCGTGCTCGCGGGCGTGGTCGTCGCCACCGTGGGGTGGGCGATGCTCGCGGCGGCGCGGCAGTTGGGCCTGGGGGCACCGGTCGCCGTCTACCTGGTCGCGATCTGTGGCATGGCGATCGCGGCGACCCGGACTGGCCTGCCCACGGCGATCCTCGGCGCGTGGCTGTTCGTGGCCTCCGACGCGATGCTCGCCTGGGGCAGGTTCCGGACCCCCTCGGCCGGGTCACCCAGGGGCTCCGCCGGGCTCCGGGTGGCGGTGATGGTCACGTACCACGTCGGCCAGGTGCTGTTGTTCGTGGCGCTCGTCGGGTAGGCCGGTCGCGCTCCATTGGTCAGCCCAGGTGGGCGGACCCGTCAGCCACCCCGGCGGTGGACCACACGGCCCCGCTTGATGACGACGTCCACGAGGTCGGCGCCCACCCAGTAGGGCAGCTCCTCCACGGTCGCCGCCCGCCAGATCACGAGATCCGCCTGCTTGCCGGGCTCGATGGAACCGGCCTGGTCCCCGACACCCACGGCGTGCGCCGCATTCACCGTCACGGCCGCCAGCGCCTCGGCCGGCGAGAGCTTCATCTCGAGGCACGCGATCGTCATCACCAGCGGCAGGTTCGGCGTGGGCGACGTGCCTGGGTTGAAGTCCGTCCCAAGCGCGACCGGGACGCCGGCGTCGATGAACCGTCGGGCCGGGGCGGCCTCGTCGGCCATCAGGAACCACGTCGTGGCCGGCAGCAGGGTCGCGACGACGGGGTGCGGACCCACCGCAGCCTCGGCGAGCGCCGCGATCCCCTCGTCACTGGGCACGTGGAGATGGTCGGCGGACAGCGCGCCGAGCTCCGCGGCCAGCTCCGCGCCGCCCGACGGGGCCAGCTCGTCTGCGTGGAGTCGGACGGCCATGCCATAGCCCGCGGCGGCCAGGAGGATTCGCCGGCTCTGGTCGGCCGTGAACACGCCCTCCTCGCAGAAGACGTCGCACGAGCGCGCCCGGCCCTGGGCGGCCACGCTGGGAATCTGCTCCTCGATCACGCTCCGGACGTAGGCCTCGGTACCGTCGGGCCGGGCCCGGTACTCCGCCGGGACGGCATGGGCGCCCAGGAACGTGGGGACCACCTCCACCGGCCCGTCGGTCCCAAGCTCGTGCGCAACCTTCAGGAGACGGAGCTCGGTCGGCAGGTCCAGGCCGTAGCCCGACTTGGCCTCGATCGTCGTGACTCCATGGCGGAGCATCTCGTCCAGCCAGCGACGGCCGTGCGCGTACAGGTCCTCCTCGGATGCCCCACGGGTGGCGGCGACCGTGGCCAGGATCCCGCCGCCCGCCTGGAGGATCTCCATGTAGCCGGCGCCCCGCTGGCGAAGGACGAGCTCCCGCTCCCGGGTGCCGGCGAACAGCAGATGCGTGTGCGGGTCCACGAGGCCCGGTGTCACCACGCCGCCATCCGCGTCCAGGCGGACGAACCTGGCGAGCGGGTAGCCGTTCGCCTCCAGGCCCTGCTCCACGAGGTCGCGCGGCCCGACGCCGACGATCCTGCCCTCCCAGCACGCGACGACGGGTGCGCCCGCGGCACCCGGCCCTCCGACCGTCGCGGCATCGAGCAGCCCGAGGTCCCCCTGCGCGATCCCGCGATGGATGCCGCCGACCAGCGTGGCGACCTGCGAGGCGCCGTGGATCAGCAGCCCGGGGGCGTCCGCGTGACCCCGGCCACCCTCGATGACGCGGAGGCTCATCCCTGGTCGCGGGCGGCGGCGAGGCGGAGCTCGAGCGCCATCTGCGGCGTGAAGTCGCGGAGCCGGATCGCGGCCGCCGCCGCGGCGAGGCGGTCCGGGGTCGGAGCGTCCGCCGGTGCGCCGGCGTGGTCGGCGACGTCCAGGAAGGCCGCCAGCGGGGCGAGGCCGATCAACTCCGACTCGGCCAGCTCCACGCCATCCTCCGCGGCCAGCGCGCCGACCACCTCCCAGGCCTGCCAGAGTGGCGTGACGTGGAAGTCGAGGAGGTTCATCGAGACCTGGGCGCGCACCGGGTGGCCGCGCTCGGGCTCCTCAACGCGGAACCCGTTGCCCTGGACACGCGGCAGGCCGCCGCCGGACTCGCGGACGCGGCGCGCGATCCGCTTCGCCAGCTCCACGTCGTCCGAGTCCAGGTTGATGTTCCAGGCGATGAGGAACGGTCGGGCGCCCACGGCCAGCGCGCCGGCCCGCGGGTGCATCCGGGTGGGGCCGAAGTCGGGCTCGCGGCCGTTGTGGGCGATCTCCGCCTTCAATCCCTCGTACTGGCCGCGGCGCACGTCCGCCAGCTTGACCCGGTCGGATCGCGTGGCGGCCTGCGCGTACAGGTAGACCGGCAGGCCGAACCGCGCGGCGACCCGCGCCCCGAACTCGCGGGCCAGCTCGACACACGCGTCCATCGGCGTGTCGCCCAGGGGCACGAACGGGATCACGTCCACCGCGCCGATCCGCGGGTGCTCGCCCGTATGGGCCTCCATGTCGATGTCCTCGATCGCCTGGGCGATCAGCCGCTCCAGCCCGATGCCCACCGCCTCGTGCTCGCCCGCGACGGTGAACACGGTACGGTTGTGGCTGGCGTCCGAGGTGCGGTCCAGGAGGTGGACGCCGGGCGACGAGGTGAGGGCATCGGCCAGGCGCTCGACCACGTCGAGGCGGCGGCCCTCGGAGACGTTGGGGACGGATTCGATCAGCACGGGTGGATGCTACCCGTCCGGGCCGGCCGGATTCTGATGGGTGCGCGCTCCGCGTCTCACCGGCCGGAAGGCTCGGTCGGAGGTCGCCGCCAGTCGAACTGCCGCTCCCCTACTCGGCCAGCATCGGGATGTGGATGCCCCGCTCGCGGGCCACGTCGATCGCGCGCTCGTAGCCCGCGTCCACGTGCCGGACCACGCCCATCCCGGGGTCCGAGGTGAGCACCCGCTCGAGCTTGCGCGCTGCGAGCTCGGTGCCGTCCGCAACCACGACCATCCCGGCGTGCTGCGAGTAGCCGATACCGGTGCCGCCGCCGTGGTGGATCGACACCCAGGTCGCGCCCGCCGCCGTGTTGACGAGGGCGTTCAGCAGCGGCCAGTCGGCGATCGCGTCGGACCCGTCGAGCATCGCCTCCGTCTCGCGGTTGGGTGACGCCACCGATCCCGCGTCCAGGTGGTCCCGCCCGATCACGATCGGGGCGGACAGCTCGCCAGACGCCACCATCTGGTTGAAGCGCAGGCCGGCCTTCGCGCGCTCCCCGTAGCCAAGCCAGCAGATACGGGCCGGCAGGCCCTGGAACGGGACCTTGGCCTCCGCCAGCTCCAGCCAGCGCCGCAGGCCGCGGTCGTTCGGGAAGAGCTCCAGCATCGCCTCGTCGGTGCGGCGGATGTCCGCCGGGTCCCCGGATAGGGCCACCCAGCGGAACGGGCCCTTGCCCTCGCAGAACAGGGGGCGGATGTAGGCGGGCACGAACCCGGGGTAGTCGAACGCGTTCGCGACGCCTGCCTCCTCGGCCTGGGCACGCAGGTTGTTGCCGTAGTCGAAGGCGACGGCGCCGGCCTCCCGGAAGGCCAGGATCGCGCGGACGTGGTCCGCCATCGACCGCATCGAGCGCTGGATGTACACGTCCGGCTGTGTGATCCGCAGGACGTGCGCGTCGCGCAGCGTCAGCTCGGCCGGGACGTAGCCGCCCAGCGCGTCGTGCGCGGAAGTCTGGTCGGTCACGACGTCGAAGAACTCGCCGGCCTTTGCCCACGCCGGCTCGATCTCGGCCGCGTTGCCGATGAGCGCGATCGACAGGGCATCGCCCGCGGCGGCGGCCTGGCGGGCCATCGCCAGGGCCTCCTGCGGGGAGTGCGTGAACCGGTCCACGTAGCCGATCTCGTGGCGGCGGCGCGCCCGTGTCTCGTCCACCTCGATCGCGATACAGACACCCTCGTTCATCGTCACCGACATCGGTTGGGCGCCGCCCATCCCGCCCAGGCCAGCGGTGAGGACCACGCGCCCGCGCAGGGTCCCTCCGAAGTGCTGGCGGGCGAGCTCCGCGAACGTCTCGTACGTGCCCTGCAGGATCCCCTGGGTGCCGATGTAGATCCAGGACCCCGCGGTCATCTGGCCGTACATTGTCAGGCCCTTGCGCTCGAGGTCCCGGAAGGTGCCCCAGTTCGCCCACTTGCCCACGAGGTTCGAGTTGGCGATGAGCACGCGGGGCGCCCACTCGCTGGTGCGGAAGACCGCCACCGGCTTGCCGGACTGGACGAGGAGCGTCTCGTCATCGGCGAGCACGCGAAGCTCGCGGACGATGGCGTCGAAGGCGGGCCAGCTCCGGGCCGCGCGCCCCGTGCCCCCGTACACGACCAGCTCATCCGGGTTCTCGGCCACCTCCGGGTCGAGGTTGTTCATCAGCATCCGCAGGACGGCTTCCTGCTGCCAACCACGAGTGGACAGGGTGGTGCCGCGCGGGGCGCGGACTGGGCGCGGGCCCGAGGGGGCGGCGCCGGCGATTTCGGTGCTCACGGGACGGAGTCTACGACGCCGATGCCGGCCGGGACACCCTTGTCGCGGCTGCGGAGATGCCGGTCAGGGGCGCAGGCCGGTCAGGAGTTGCTCGCCGAACCGCTGCTCCCCCAGCGAGAACAGCGAGACGATGACGTCGCGTTCCGGCACGTAGGCGTGGTAGACGCGCAGGTCTTCCGTGCAGGTCGTGACGTACACCGGCCGGCCGCCGAGCGTGACCTGCGCGCGCCTGGCGACGCCCCCGGCCTGGCCGCAGGCACCCTCGTCGTAGGAGTCGCGCCAGTCCCGGAAGAACGCGTCCGAGTACGCTCCCGGCCGCAGGTGCGCCACGACACCGGACGCAAGGTCCTCGCCCCCCACCACCACCGCGAACGCTGCCGAGTCAACGGCGGCCACGAACGACGCGTCGCCGATCGCCTCCGCGAACGCGTCCGGCTCGATCTCCACCTTCGCGGTCCCGATGGTCGCGGGCAGGATCTGGAGCAGGTCCGGGTCCATCACGACGGCCGGGGCGGGCGAGACGGACGGCAGACCGGGTGAGCCGGACGGCGGGCCGGGCGAGACGACAGGCGATGCCGATGCCGATGGGACGGGGGTCGTGATCGCGACACTGTTCGTGGTCGCGGCGGTCGGGGTTGCGGCGGCGGGCGAGGCCGAGACCTCGGCCCTGCCGCAACCTGCGACGACGAGGGCCACCACGACGAGCGCAGCCGCGACCAGCGCTGCCGCGACGGGCGCGCCGCGAAGCCTCATCCCAGCTCCCGGCGCAGGACCGGGAAGCGGTCGTCGGGTGCCGCAACGTGGAACCCGAGCCGCTCCCAGAACCCGGGCCCAGCGGCGCTCGTCGCCTCGAGCCGCGCGCCGACCTCCGGGTACACCTCGACGGCGGCAAAACCCCGCGCAGCGAGATCGTCGCACACGGCCGCGACCAGCGTGGCGGCGTGGCCGCGCCCCCGTCCCTCGACGGTGGTCGAGATGCAGGTGATCACCGCGGGGAGCGGCGAGACGGGCAGCCTCGGGTAGAGCTCGCGGCTGCGCAGCGCCCGCGGGTACGCGGACAGCGGCCCGAACTGGACGTATGCCGCGGGGACCCCGTCCTCCTCCAGCACCTTGGCATACGACCCGAACACGGCCAGGCCCCGGGCGAGGAGGCGGAGCTTGTGGGGCGCGTCGGCAGCCACCGTAGGCCGGGCGGCCGGGCGGGGGGCGAACGGGTTCTCGGCGGGCTTGTCGTCACGCTCCAGGAACGGGTTCACCGTGGACCGGCCCGAGGGAGGAACGAACGGGTTCACGGCCGGCTCGTCGTCATCGTCCAGCGCGAACGGATTCCGCCGCTTGGCACGGGCGGGCGCAGGGGCCGGCGCGGCATGCAGCCACGAGGCGCGGGCCGCCTTCGAGCCGCGATCGGCGTCCTCCCAGTAGTCGCAGGAGCGGTGGTCGAACCCGGCGTCCGCGCACGGCGGCACGAGCGCGAAGCCAGCGTCGTCGGTCACGTCCAGGATGCGGATGCCCATGCACGGGAGTCTATCGGCATGGCGCCGTGATCGACGGCGCGGGTTCAGCCCGGGACGACGAGATCCGCCAGTACCCCTTCACGGACGATCGCCAGCGTTGCCGCCAGGTCCGGCCCGGGCTCACGGTCTTCGCGGAGCGGCGTCACGCGCTCCCGGATCCGGCGCAGGGCCTCCGCCACGCCGGCGCCCGGCTGCGGGCCCATATCCGCGGCAGGACCGGACACCACGCCAGTCACCGTGCCGGAACCGGACGCCTCGTCCACGGCCAGCAATGCCAGCCGGAGATCCAGCGCCTGGGCCGCGCACAGGAGCTCGATCGCCACGATCTGCTGCACGTGTCCCAGGACCGTCCGGGCATGCCGTGCCGCGGAGGCGCCCATCGACACGTGATCCTCCTGGTTCGCGGAGGTGGGGATCGAGTCCGCGGAAGACGGGTGAGCCAGGACCTTGTTCTCGGAGGCGAGGGCCGCGGCCGTGTACTGGACGATCATCAGGCCGCTGTTGAGGCCGGGCTCCGGGGCCAGGAACGCGGGCAGCCCGCCGTTGAGTCGCGGGTCCATCAGCAGGGCCGTCCGCCGCTCCGAGATCGCGCCCAGCTCCGAGAGCGCCAGCTTCGCGAAGTCGAGCGCCAGCGCGATCGGCTCCCCGTGGAAGTTGCCGCCGCTGATCACGAGGCCACCGCCGGTCGCCAGCGCGTCGATGGGCACCTCGCCCCCGGACGGGAAGACCAGCGGGTTGTCCGTGGCGGAGTTGAGCTCCACGTCCAGCACGCGGCGGAGGTGGTCCAGCGCGTCCCGCACGGCCCCGTGGACCTGCGGCACGCAGCGGAGCGAGTACGGGTCCTGGACCTTGTGAGCGCTCCCGTGGTGGGCGGCCTGGAGGCCGGACTCCCGCAGCAGGTGCCGCAGCTCTGCGGCCACCATGACCTGGCCCGGGTGCGGCCTGGCCAGCTGGTACGGCGCGGCGTACGCGACATCGGTCCCCAGCATCGCCTCGACCGACATGGCCGCGGCCACGGACGCCGTCCGCATGAGGCGGTCCGCATCGGCCAGCAGCAGCGCGCCGAGCGCGCTCATCAGCTGGGTCCCGTTGAGCAGTGCCAGGCCTTCCTTCGCCTGCAGCACCAGGGGCTCCAGGCCGCACTCCCGCAGCGCCACCAGCGCCGGCATCACCTGCCCGCCCATCTCCACCTGCCCCCGCCCGATCAGCGGGAGCGCGAGGTGGGCGAGCGGTGCCAGGTCCCCGGAGGCGCCCACGCTCCCCTGCTCCGGCACGACCGGGTGGATGCCTTTCTCCAGGAAGTCGCAGATGCGGTCGACCAGGAGGGGACGGCAGCCCGAGTGGCCCAGCGACAGCGTGTTCGCGCGCAGCAGGAGCATCGCGCGCACCACCTCGCGCGGGAACGGGCGCCCGACTCCCGCCGCATGCGACGCGAGGAGGTTCTCCTGGAGCCGCTCCGCGTCCGCGGGCGGGATGAAGGTCGTCGCCAGGTCACCGAACCCGGTCGTGACCCCATAGACGACCTCGCCCCGCGCCACGAGCGTCTCGATGACGTCGCGCGCCTCCTGCATGCGTCCGCGGGCTGCCTCGTCCAGGGTGGCGTGCGCCCCGTGGCGGGCGACGGCCTCCACGTCCGCCACGGACATGTCGGCGCCGGTCAGCAGGACGCGATCGCGCGGGCCGCGGACGGGGGATCGCTCGGGGAGCGGATGGACGTCTGTCACCGTGCCGAGAATAGTCGGCTATCCTCGGCTGCGTGCCTCCCGGCCGCAGCCCGGGAACAGACCGGGCGACACCCGGACAGGAGCCTCGCCCGACCCGTGCTCACCTTCATCGACCAGATCGTCCTGCCGTTCCTCCAGTTCCTGTACGGGGCCGTTGGCTACCTCGGCGTGATGCTGGCGATGGCGATCGAGTCCGCGATGATCCCGCTGCCGTCGGAGCTGATCCTCCCGTTCGCCGGGTTCATGATCTCCGACCCCAGCCAGCTGGAGCCCATCACGAACGCGCCCTGGAACTTCTGGGTCGTGGTGATCGTGGCCACCATCGGCAACACGCTCGGCTCGCTCATCGCCTATGCCATCGGGGCGTACGGTGGGCGGCCGTTCCTGGAGCGGTACGGCCGGTACCTGCTGATCCGCACCCACGAGATCGAGGCAGCGGACGAGTTCTTCCGCAGGTACGGCGCTCCCACCGTGTTCATCGGCCGTCTCCTGCCGATCGTCCGGACGTTCATCTCGTTCCCGGCCGGCGTCACCCG
>DATCGK010000147.1:0-2049 GCA_036508975.1 Candidatus Limnocylindrales bacterium | reverse complement strand
TCGGCGATGCCGTCCACGCCCGCCCCCGACTGTACCTACCCAGAAATTGTCGGTCAATCGGACAATCTTGTCGAGGCCTGCGATGATTGGCGCGCTGAGGCGGCGAACGCTCGCCGCGTGGAGGTGGTCCGATGACAAAGCCGCTGGCGATCCGCGCCGATGGAGCGCTGGACCTCTTGGCGCTCGGGGCGGTGGTCACGAGGTTGGATCCCGGCATCATGCCGTTCCGGAGGGCCTCGTCCTTCGATATCCACGTCTCGGGCGGGGAGTTCAACGTCGCCGCAAACCTGGCGGACGCGTTCGGGCAACGGACCGGGATCGCAACCGCCATGGTCGACTACCCGATCGGGGACCTGGTCGCGTCACGCGTCCGGGCGATGGGCGTCACCCCCTTCTACCGCCGCTTCGCACATGACGGCGCGACCGGGCCGAACATCGCCACGGTGTACAGCGACCGCGGGCACGGTGCCCGCGGACCGGTCGTGTTCTACAACCGCGCGAACGAGGCGGCGGCGCGTCTTGGGCCGGGCGACTTCGACTGGTCGTCGATCTTCGGCCCGGGCATCCGCTGGTTCCACAGCGGCGGAATCTTTGCCGCGCTCTCGCCCACCGCCTCGGACCTGATCATCGAGGCGATGCAGGCTGCGCACGACGCCGGGGCGGTCGTCTCCTTCGACCTCAACTACCGCGCCAAGCTATGGCACGCGCTGGGTGGAGACGCCCGGGTCCACGAGGTGCTGCGCCGGATCGTCGAGCACGTCGACATCCTCGTCGGCAACGAGGAGGACCTCCAGACCGGCCTGCAGATCCCGGGACCCGAGGTGAAGAGCACGGGTCTGGACCCGGCCTCGTTCCTCCAGATGATCGACCGGGTCGTCGCGGAGTTCCCGCGCATCCGGGTCGTCGCGACGACGCTGCGCGAGGTGCAGTCGGCGAGCCGCCACCGATGGAGCGCCGTCGCCTGGGTCGCAGGCCAGGCGTTCGTCGCGCCAGTCTGCGAACTCGACATCTACGACCGCGTCGGCGGCGGCGACGGCTTCGCCTCCGGCCTGTTCTACGGGCTGCTCAACGGTGAGGCGCCCGAGGACGCGCTGCGGCTCGGCTGGGCGCATGGCGCGCTGCTGACGACATTCCCTGGGGACACGACGATGACCACGCTCGAGCAGGTCCGCGCGTTCGCGGCCGGGGAGCCCGCGCGCATCCAGCGCTGACCCGGGCGACGGGCCGCGCCTCCCGGGCAGGAGTGGACGTCGGCGTCAGGCGCCCGGCGCCTCGAACACGACCGTCCCGTCCACGACGGTCCTGACGATCTCGATGTTCTGGGTCGCGTCGGACCGCCGGAACATCGTCAGGTTGGCGGCGACGCCCGTCCGCAGGCTCTCGTGGCCGGCGGTGATCGGAAGCCCCAGCAGCCGGGACGGGTTCGCGGTGACCATCCGCACGGCATCCGACAGCGTCGCGCCGGCGTGGCGGACCACGTTGGCGACGCAGGTGGGCAGCGCCGTGACAGCACCGGCGAGCAGTGGCGTCCCGGCCAATTCCAGGCGGCCGTTGGGCTGCAGCTCGACCTCCCCCCCGTCGAACAGCGTGTAGCGGCCGGGCGGCAGGCCCGCCATCGAGACCGCGTCGCTGACCAGCACCGTCCGCTCGACGCCCTTGGCGCGCACGACGGTCCGCATGACCGAGGGCGGAAGGTGATGACCGTCGAAGATGAAGCCGGCGCTCAACCGGTCCTCGGCCAGCTGGTCCCAGATGTAATTCGGGTGGCGCCGGATCATCGCGTGTGCGCCGTTGCCGAGGTGCGTCGACCACCGCGCCCCGGCATCGACGGCGGCGCGGATCTGGTCGGAGGTCGCCGTGGTGTGCCCGATCGAGACCAGCACGCCGTCGGCGGCGACCGCCCGGATGTACGGAACCGCCTCCTCGTACTCGGGCGACAACGTCACGATCCGGATCCGGCCCTCGGCCGCCTCCTGCCAGCGCCGGTACTCCTCGATGTCCGGGGGGCGAACGTGGCGCAACGGGTGGGCGCCCCGCGGACCGTCCTCG
>DATCGK010000146.1:0-2782 GCA_036508975.1 Candidatus Limnocylindrales bacterium | reverse complement strand
GGCCCCGGCGCTCTGCTAGAGTCGGCCGCATGGTGCATACGGACACCACCGGGGTCCTGGACGTCGTCGTGCTCGGCGGGGGTGGCCACGTCGGCCTTCCCCTCAGCCTGGCGCTGGCGGAGGCCGGGCTGCGCGTGGGGATCTTCGATATCAACGAATCCACGCTCGAGCAGATCGGGCGAGGCGAGATGCCGTTCCTGGAGAACGGCGCGGACGAGCTGTTGCCGAACGTGCTGGAAAGCGGCCGCCTGGAGCTCGGCGCCTCCGCCGCCATGATCGGGCGCGCCGAGACCGTGATCCTCGTCATCGGCACGCCCGTGGACGAGTTCCTGGGCCCGTCCATGCGTGTCTTCGAGCGTGCCGTGGCCCAGATCGCCCCCCACGTCCGTGAGGGAGCGCTGGTGGTCCTGCGGAGCACGGTCTACCCGGGCACCACCGCCTACGTCGCCGCGGCCCTCGCGGAGCGCGGCTGTCGCGTTGACGTGGCCTTCTGCCCGGAGCGCATCGCAGAAGGGCATGCCCTGGAGGAGCTCCACACGCTGCCCCAGGTCGTCGGCGCGGATACGGCGGCCGCTGGTGACCGCGCCGAGGCCCTCTTCGGCCAGCTGACCGCGAAGACCATCCGGACCTCCACCAAGGAGGCGGAGCTCACCAAGCTGTTCACCAACACCTGGCGCTACATGAAGTTCGCCATCGCGAACCAGTTTTTCGCGATCGCGGACCAGGCCGGCGTGGACTACACGAACATCCTCAATGCCATCCGGGAGGACTACCCGCGCGCCGCGGACTTGCCGGGACCCGGCTTCGCCGCCGGACCGTGCCTGTTCAAGGACACGATGCAACTGGCGGCCTTCACCTCGGACCACTTCCCGCTGGGCCAGGCGGCGATGCAGATCAACGAGGGCATGCCCGCCTACATCGTGTCCGCGCTGGAGCGCCGGCACGGCAGCCTGCGCGGAAGGACCGTCGGGATCCTGGGGATGGCGTTCAAGGCGGAGTCGGACGACATCCGGGCGTCGCTCAGCTTCAAGCTGCGCAAGCTCCTGGAGTGGGCCGGTGCCAGCGTCCTGTGCGCGGACCCGTACGTGACAGACGACCGCGTCTCCCCGCTGGAGGAGGTCCTGGAGCGGAGCGAGATCCTCGTCATCGGCGCGCCACATCGGGCCTACCGGTCGCTGGACCTGTCTGGCCGCGAGGTCGTGGACATCTGGAACGCCACCGGGGAAGGGATCCGGCTCTAGTCATGAAGGTTCTCGTCACCGGCGCGGCCGGGTTCATCTGCGGCTACCTCGTGGAGGAGCTGCTGGCCGCGGGCCACGAAGTGGTTGGCCTCGACAACTTCAGCAAGTACGGCCGGGTGGCCAAGAGCTACGACGACAGCCCGCGCTACCGGCTGGTGGAGGGCGACGCGAAGGACGCCGCACTGCTCACGGATCTCGCGGCGGACGTGGACCAGGTGGTGGCGGCGGCCGCGATGATCGGCGGCATCAGCTACTTCCACGAGTTCGCGTTCGACCTGCTGGCCGAGAACGAGCGGATCCTGGCGTCCACGTTCGAGGCCGCCATTGCCGCCCACCGGGCCGGCCGTCTCCAGCGGATCATCGTCCTGTCGAGCTCGATGGTCTTCGAGTCCACGACCCAGTTCCCGACGCCCGAGGGCGCCGAGCGGACGTCCCCGCCGCCGGTCTCCACGTACGGCTTCCAGAAGCTCGCGTCGGAGTACTTCGCGCACGGCGCCCGGGAGCAGTACGGGCTCCCGTACACGATCCTGCGGCCGTTCAACTGCGTGGGGATCGGGGAGCGGCGCGCGATCCGGGACACGGACATCATGAGCGGCAACGTGAAGCTGGCGCTGTCCCACGTGGTCCCGGACCTGGTGCTCAAGGTGATGAAGGGCCAGGACCCGCTCCACATCCTGGGCGAGGGCAACCAGGTCCGCCACTACACGTACGGCGGGGACCTGGCGCGCGGGATCCGGATCGCCATGGAGTCCGAGGCCGCCGTCAACGAGGACTTCAACCTCTCCACGGCAGCCTCCACGACCGTGTTGGAGCTGGCCGAGGCGATCTGGGACAAGGTCCACCGCGGCGCGAAGCCGTTCCGCTACGTGACCGACCCGCCGTTCGAGCACGACGTCCAGTTGCGGGTCCCCGACGTGCGCAAGGCGCGAGAGGTCCTGGGCTTCGAGGCCACCACGACGCTCTCGCAGATGCTGGACGAGGTGATCCCCTGGATCCGCGTGGAGCTGGAGGCCGGCCGCCTGTGATCCACGGGGCGGCTCCGGTCGCGGCTCCCGACGCGGTGCCGGAGCTCTCGGTCGTCGTCCCGGTCTTCAAGGAGGGCGAGGCCGTCGATCCCGTGCTACGGGCTCTCACGGCGGCGATCACCGCGTCCCACGAGATCCTGGTCGTCTACGACTTCGACGAGGACCCCACCGTCCCGGTGATCGAGCGCCTCCATGCCGACCTGCCGGCCATCCGCGGCCTCCGCAACGACCTCGGGCGCGGTGTGCTCAACGCTATGAAGGCGGGGATCGCCGCCTCCCGCGGCCCGTACGTCCTGATCTCGATGGCGGACGGCTCCGACGAGCCCCACGTCGTCGATCCCATGGTCGCCCTCGCCCGCGAGGGTGCGGACGTGGTGTCCGCGTCGCGCTACATGCGTGGCGGCCGGCAGCTGGGCGGCCCGCCCCTCAAGCGCCTGATGAGCCGGGCGGCGGGCCTCACGCTCCACTGGTTCGGGGGTATCGCCACCCATGACCCCACCAACAACTTCAAGCTCT
>DATCGK010000145.1:0-5193 GCA_036508975.1 Candidatus Limnocylindrales bacterium | reverse complement strand
AGCAGCGCGTTCGCCGGTGGCAGGCGCTCCGCCTCCACGGTCCGCGGCAGGAACGCCTGCTGGGCGGGCATGTAGACGGCGTCCGCGGCACCGAACAGGGCGCCGAGGACCACCAGGGCCGGAACGGAGGCTGCGCCGGTCACTGCCAGGACGGCGATCGCGCCGATGATCACGCCCCGCGCGACATGGGCCGCGACCATCAGGCCCCTCGTGGGCCGGCGATCGGCCAGGACGCCGAACGGCACGATGAGGATCGCGCGTGGCACGGCGACGGCGATGAGGACCGCGCCGAGGGCGAGGCCGGAGCCGGTGAGGCTGATCACCAGCCAGGCGAGCGCGACGTTGAGGAACTGGTCACCGACGACCGAGACGGCCTCGCTGACCCACAGCAGCCGGAACCTGGGGACGGCCAGCGCCTGCCACATCGGCAGCGAGCGCACCCGCGCAACGGCGGTCATTCGAGCACGATCCGGACGCCGCCCCCGTGATCGTCCACCTCGAGCAGCGTCCCCCTCGCGCCGGATCGCAGGGCGTCGCGAACGCGGCTGACCTGGTCGCCCGACAGCCCCGGGACCGAGTCCAGGGCAAACCGGCCTGCCGCGATCGGGAGCCGGAGGTTGACCACGAGGCGCCCATGCTCGCGCACCTCGATGCGCAGGGTCGAGGCACCGCGGCCGTCGGCGAAGCCGTCCGGGCCGGGCGGGGGTGTCTTTGGCGGCGGGTTTGGGCCGAAGCCACCCGGCGGCTCGGGCCGGGGCGGCTGATCCGCCGGCCGGTCGTCAAGTGCGGCGATGATCGGCCCGGCCTCCTGTGCGGTGAGGCGACCCTCGGCGACCAGGCGGAGCACTTGCTCCAGCGGGTCTGCGGCCATCAGGTCCACCCGTCGAAGCTGCGCTGCCCGGCCTCCTCGAGGCTCTCCAGGCCGTGAGCCGCGGTCTCGACATCAACCTCGCCGCGCTCCAGCGCGCGGAGGATCTCCAGGCGGGCCGCCTCCCGGAGGTCGGCGACGGACATTGCGCCGAGCTCCGGTCCGGAGGTGGCCGGGGCGTGCTGCCCAGCCGGCGGAACCGGCACGGGCGCAACGCCGAGCACGGCCGGCGGAACTGGCACGGCCGGCGACAGCGCAGGCGTGGCCGGCGGCGCAGGCGCAGCCGGCGGCGGCATCGGGATCGCGCCACTGGACAGAGCACGCACGGAGATGTCGCCGGACGTCGTCCGGATCTCGACCGGCGTCGTCCCCGTGCCGATCACCACGACTCTCCGGCCTCGCCCACCCTCCGTCCGGTGCGGGCCGGTCGAACGCACGTCGCCCGCGATCGTGCGCGTCTCGATGCGGACCGGGCTCCCGGTTGCGAGGTGCACGTCACCGCTGACGGAGGCGATGACGTGCTTCCCGCCGGGCCGCAGGTCACCCTCCACGCGGACGTCACCGCTGGTGGAGGCAAGGTCCAGCCCGTCGAGGAGCGGCGCGGTGAGCCGCAGGTCGCCCGAGACGGTCCGGGCAGTGACCGCCAGCGAGCCCTCGCCCGTCAGGATGACGTCCCCGGACATCGTCTCGACCGCGACGAGGCCCGTCTCGATGGCAAGGCGGAGGTCGCCCGATGCGGTGGTCCAGCGGCTGGCACCCCGGATCCCCGTGGCCTCGATGTCGCCGCTCAGGGACCGCACGGCGAGCGCCGTCCCCCTCGGGACCTCCAGGTCAAGGTCCGCGGATCGACGGGTGGACAGGCGGATCGGGCCGAGGCGAAAGTCGCCCGCGGCATCGCGGATGCGAACCCGGCCGGGAGCGACGTCGACCGTCACCGCATCGTCCAGCCTGCGGCCGTCCCGGGTGCGGATGACCAGGCGGGCCTCGTCTGTCCCACGAACGCGAACGCCTCCGGAGGTCAGGAGGACCTCGACCGTGGCCCCGGAGTCCAGGGGCAGGACGCGGGCGGCCGCGGTGTCGGCGGCGGTCGTGGTGTCGACATCGGTGGTGTCGATGCCGGGATCGATGGTCATCGGACGTCCTTCCGGAGCGCACGGATGGCCTCGGCGGCCTGCTCGGCGCTCAACTCGTGGCGGGCGAGACGCTCCAGCACGTCGCGCCGCCCGGCCTGGATCTCCCCGGCCGTCACGGCGGTCGCGATGTCGGGCGTGTCGGCCGTTGCCGTGGCTGCGCCGGCGGGGCTGTCCGCCTCGTCACGCGGCCCGAAACCGAGCGCTCGCACGAGAGCCTCCACGCGAGCCCTGACCGTCGGGTAGCTGATGCCCAGCTCTCGCTCCATGTCCCGAAGGTTCCCCCGGCTGCGCAGGAAGCTCTCGAGGAGGGTCGTCTGGTCCCGTGTCAGACGCGCGAAGCGCCCGACGCCGAACTCGCCCTCGATGGTCGTCCCGCAGGCGCCGCAGCGGAGGCGCGTGACGGCCAGCTCGCCGGCGCAGACCGGGCAAGTGGCGATGACATCGTGGGGCACCGGCTCAACCTCGTATATGGAAACGTGACTTACGCATTTCTAATACAGGGTTTCTCTTTTGTCAATAGGCAACACCTATCGGAGACACCTGGAGGCTCGTTGTAGCGCCTCGGTCGCCCTCCGCCGCCCGACGGCTGCGTGCCCTTCAGCGAGCCGGTATCGTCACCGACTCCCCGGGCGCCAGCACCCGCACCGGCACGTCCGGCGCCAGTCGTGCGGCCGCCGCCTCGAACTCGAGGCCCGGCGTCTCGAACGGCGCGCGCACCACCCGCCGGAGACCGGCCGGATAGAACGTTCCCCAGTGGATCGGCACCGCCAGACGCGGCCTGAGCACGGCCGCCGCCTCTGCCGCGCGTTCCGGGTTCATATGCCCTTCACCGATCGTCGGGCCCCAGCCCCAGACCGGCAACAGCGCCAGGTGCAGGCGTCCCGCCAGCTTCGTCATCCCTGGGAAGATGTCCGTGTCCCCGGGGAAGTAGACCGTGCGCGAGCCCACCACCACGCATCCCAGCGCCGGACCCTCCGGCCCGAACGGCTCGCGCCGGCCCGAGTGCTCCGCGTGGACGATCTCGAGGTGAACCCGGTCGACGATGAGCCGGTCACCCGGCTCCACCTCCTCCACGGGCCCCAGGCCGATCTTCGCCACGGTCCGCCCGAAACCGCGCGGGACGATGACCGTGGGCCGGCCGGGGATCCTGCGCAGGGACGGAGGGTCGAGATGGTCGTGGTGGCCGTGGCTGATGAACACGGCGTCGAGGTCCGCGAACAGTTCGGGCAGGACCGCCTGCACCTGGCGTCGGACCGGGCCCAGCCCCTCCCGCAGCACAGGATCCATGAGGATCCGCAGGTCGTCCACTTCGATCAGGACGGTGGAGTGGCCGAGGAACGTCACGCGGGCGTGCTTCGGCGCGGCGGGCGCGGCGGGCGCGGCGGGCGCGGCGGCGCGCACCGCGCGCCAGGCGTGGTCACGCGTGGCGTGACGGTCGATCGGCATGCGCCCATGGTGCCCTGATTCGGCGTCGCCTGGTGACCCAGGCCCGGCGGGCGGCAGCCGATCCGGGGCAGGGACCCGGCAACGCCGGCCGGGCGCGGACCCGGGAACCCCATCGTGTGCCAAACGGCCCCCCGAGCCCCGGCAATCCCGTGACCCGGGGGCCGCGTGGACAGTCCCGTTCGCCTGCCCGCTTATCGCGCGCGTGAGGCACACTTGCCGGTGGCACCGGCTGCCCTGTGGGCGCCCGTGTCCGTCCCCGTCGCCACCAGGAACCCGGGTGGCTCGCGTCACCCGAAAGGATGCAGGAACCGATGGACCAGCACTGGGAGTGCCTCGACGGCAACGAGGCCGCTGCGCGCGTCGCCTACGCCGTGAGCGAGGTCATCTCGATCTTCCCGATCACCCCGGCCTCGCCGATGGCCGAGTACTGCGACGACTGGGCCGCGGCCGGCCGCCCGAACCTGTGGGGCGCTATCCCCGGCGTGGTCGAGCTGCAGTCCGAGGGCGGCGCGGCCGGCGCCATGCACGGGGCGCTGCAGAAGGGCGCGCTCGCGACGACGTTCACCGCGTCCCAGGGCCTGCTCCTGATGATCCCGAACATGTTCAAGATCGCCGGCGAGCTCACGCCCGCGGTCATCCACGTGGCGGCGCGCACGCTCGCCACCCACGCGCTCTCGATCTTCGGTGACCACAGCGACGTCATGCACGCCCGGGCGACGGGCTGGGCGATGCTGGCGGCGGGATCGGTCCAGGAGGCACACGACTTCGCGCTGGTCGCCCACGCGGCCACGCTGCGCAGCCGGGTGCCGTTCCTCCACTTCTTCGACGGCTTCCGGACCAGCCACGAGATCAACAAGATCTCGGTCCTGGACGAGGCGCAGATCGCCGCGCTGATCCGCGAGGACGACCTCCTCGCGTTCCGCCGGCGCGGCCTGACCTCCGAGGCGCCGGTCGTGCGCGGCACGGCCCAGAACCCGGACGTCTTCTTCCAGGCCCGCGAGGCCTGCAACCCGTACCACATGGCGGTGCCCGGCATCGTCCAGGAGGTCTTCGACGAGCTGGCCGAGCAGACGGGCCGCCGCTACTCGCTGGCCGAGTACCACGGCGCCCCGGATGCGGACCGCGTCGTGGTGGTGATGGGCTCGGGCGCGGGTGCGGTCGAGGAGACCGTGGAGACCCTGGTCGCCACCGGCGAGAAGATCGGGATGCTCACCATCCGGCTGTTCCAGCCGTTCCCGAGCGAGCAGGTGCTGGCGGCGCTTCCCAAGACGGTGCGCGCGATCGCGGTCCTCGACCGGACCAAGGAGCCGGGCGCCGTCGGCGAGCCGATGTACCAGGCCCTGGTCGCGTCCCTCGCCGAGGCGATGGACGGCGACGAGCCGCCGTTCGCGGTGGCGCCGCGCGTCATCGGCGGCCGCTACGGCCTCTCCTCCAAGGAGTTCACGCCGTCGATGATCAAGCCCGTCTTCGACGAGATGCTCGCCGCGAAGCCGAAGCGCCACTTCACCGTCGGCATCTACGACGACGTGACCAACCTCAGCCTCCCGATCGCTTCGTCGTTCAGCCACCCGCGACCGGCGGGCGAGGTCCAGGCCCTGTTCTACGGCCTCGGGTCGGACGGTACGGTCGGCGCGAACAAGGCGTCGGTGAAGATCATCGGCGAGGGCACGGACCTGTTCGCGCAGGGCTACTTCGTCTACGACTCGAAGAAGTCGGGCTCGGTCACGTCGTCCCACCTCCGCTTCG
>DATCGK010000144.1:0-2479 GCA_036508975.1 Candidatus Limnocylindrales bacterium | reverse complement strand
TGACGGATCGCCCCGCTTCTGCCACCATCGCGCGGTCCCGTCCCGGACCAGTCAGGAAGAAGAACGGAGCGTCCCCATGGATAGGAGCCTCGTCGACCAGGTGGTGGCCGCCGCCGCCAGCGTCGTCGGCAGCGGCGCGATCTCGGCCAACGGGCACGGCAACGTGAGCGTGCGCGTCCCCGGCGCCGCGGAGATGTACTACTCGTCGGCCCCGTCGCTGCGAGGGCTCGGGCCGGACGGTGTCGTCCGGGTGGGGCTCGACGGGACGCTGCTGGAGGGCAACCTGCCCCCGATCCAGGGCGCGGTCGTGGCGATGCACACCGCGATGTACCACGACAACCCCGAGGTCGGCTGCGTGCTCCACACGCACTCCCCCTTCGCCACCGCCCATGCCGTGGCCCATCGATCGATCGACTGCTGGATCGAGGCGCTGGCGATGTTCGGCCTCGCAAATGGTGTGCCCGTCGCCGCGTACGGCCCCAGGGGCTCCGAGCAGGCGGTCGCCAACATCCGCGCGGCGGTCCGCCCGGGCGTGCCCGCGGTGCTGCTGGCCAACCACGGGGTCCTCGTCTTCCACCGCACGCCGGACCTGGCGGTGCTCGTGGGCGGGGTGGTCGAGGAGGCGGCGCAGGCGGCGATCAACGCGCGGACGATGGGCGGGCCGGTCGAGATCCCGGCCGACCTCCGGGCTGCCGCCCTGCAGCGGGCGATGGCGTTCGCCGCCTCGGGGACGAAGACCGCCTGAGACGCGGGGGGCACACGCCGCGCTGGTGGCACACTGCGCGCATGGAAGCGCGTCCCCTCCGGATCCTGGTCGTTGACGACGAGCCACCGATTGTCGAGCTCCTCACCGGCTACCTCGAACGCGAGGGGTGGCTGGTCGACAGCGCGGACGACGGGCCCGGGGCTCTCGAGGCCGTCCGGCGCATGGACCCGGACCTGATCGTGTTGGACGTCATGCTGCCCGGGCTCGACGGGGTGGAGGTCTGCCGCCAGCTCCGCGCGTTCTCCGACGCCTACGTCCTGATGCTCACGGCGCGCGGCGAGGAGATCGACCGGATCGTGGGCCTCACCGTTGGGGCAGACGACTACCTGGTGAAGCCGTTCTCGCCCCGCGAGATCGTCGCCCGCGTCAAGGCACTGCTGCGCCGGCCGCGTCGGGGGACGGGAAGCGCGGCGGGTGCGGCGGCCGCCGGGATGGCGCCGGCCGGGCTCGAGATCGACGAGGGTCGGCGGATCGTGCGCGTGGATGGATCCCCGGCAGACCTGACGGCGCTCGAGTTCAACCTCCTGGCCACCCTTGCGCGCGACCCCGGGATCGTCGTCGGCCGGCAGGCAATCCTGGACGCGCTCTGGGGTCCCGAGTTCATGGGTGACGACCACCTCGTGGACGTCCACATCGCCAACCTGCGCCGGAAGCTGGGCGACGACCCGGCTCGCCCGCGGTTCGTCGAGACGATCCGCGGCGTCGGCTACCGGCTGAGGGAGGCCGGCTGATGCCGCGAGGCTCGCTGCGGGCCCGGCTGCTGGCCGCGTTCCTCGTCGTCGCGGGCGCCGCTCTCGGGACGGTCGGGATCGCGGTCCTGCTGGTCGGCCCCGGCTACTTCGCCGATGCGATGGGCCACCTGCCCGGCGACCCGATGGGCGCGGCCATGGCCGAGGCGACGCTCGTCGCCTTCACCGACGCGATGCGCCAGGCCCTGATCGCCGGGACCGTGATCGCGATCGTCGCCGCAGCCATCGTCAGCCTGGCCGTCGCGGCGCGGATCGCCCGCCCCATCTCGGCGCTGGCGCGGGCGGCGCACCGCGTGTCGGACGGCCACTATGCCGAACGCGTCCCGGTCGACGAGCCGGGCGAGCTCGGTGAGCTCGCCACGTCCTTCAACGAGATGGCGGGTTCGCTGGAGGCCACGGAACGACGCCGTCTCCAGCTGGTCGGCGACGTTGCGCACGAGCTGCGCACGCCGCTCACCACGCTCGACGGCTACCTCGAGGGACTCGAGGACGGGGTGGTCGAGCCCTCCGCCCAGACCTGGGGCCTCCTGAGAACCGAGACCGCGCGTCTCAACCGCATGGTCAACGACCTCGCCGAGCTGTGGCGGGCCGAGGAGCACCAGCTCCCCCTGCGGATCGATGCCGTCGACGCCGCCGAGGTGGCCCGGGAGGTGGGGGCGCGGTTCGCACCCCAGGCGGGGCCGCGCGGCATCGTGATCGAGCTGCCGCAGGGGTCCGCCGTCGCGATGGCCGACCGCGACCGGCTGGCCCAGATCCTGTCGAACTACCTGTCCAACGCCATGCGTCACGCTCCGGATGGCTCTACAGTCCGGGTCGCCACCGCCACCAGGCCGGCCCACGTGCGACTCTCGGTGACCGATGACGGACCGGGGCTCGCGCCCGACCAGCTCGAGTCGGTGTTCGAACGGTTCTATCGCGTCGATCCCGCCCGGAGCCGGGCGGGCGGCGGATCCGGGATCGGTCT
>DATCGK010000143.1:0-2334 GCA_036508975.1 Candidatus Limnocylindrales bacterium | reverse complement strand
CGGCGATACGTGCCGACGCCACGGACGCTGGCTCACCGGCACCACCACGCGGTCGTTGTCTCAGCCGACCTCGACAGAGGAGGCGTCGAGCGGCAGCGCCTCGGGCGTCTCGAAGGTCAGGGCCGCGGCCTCGCCGTCAGCGGGCCTGAACTCGCAGTCGCCCGGATGGACGAGGCACATCCGTCGGTCGCGATCGTAGCCAGGGCAGTCCTCTGTCATGAGGCATTCGTCGATCATGGCTGAACGATCCACTCGGACCCCAACAGGGTCGAGAGCCGGATGGCACGACCCCCGGACGCCCGGTGCGCGTCCCACCCCGCGATCGGAGCGGAGCCGGGGCGCCGCAACCTGGCTCGCCCGAGGGCGTCGTGGGGCGGCGGTGATCGTCGCCGCCCTAGGCTGTGACGTCGAGCCAGTCGAAGAGGTCCCGCCGGAACGCCTCGGGGGCCTCGTACTGGGGTAGGTGGCCGACGCCGGGGATCTCGACGTAGGTCGCGCCCGGTATACCTGTCGCGATGGGACGGTTCCACACCGGGCCGCAGATGAAGTCGTGCTCGCCGACGACAACCAGCGTGGGGCAAGCGATGCGGGCGAGGACGGGGCGCAGGTTCGTGTCGGACCCCGGTGGCTCCCAGAAGCGGGAGACCTCAAGGTTCCAGCGCACCTCGCGACGGATCCGCTTGACATGGAAGCGCGACGCAGCAGACTCCGGCTCGGCGAAGTAGAGCGGCCACCCGGGGTTGTCGGCCTCGCGCAACTCCTCGGGGGTGATGTCCCCAAGTCGCGTCCAGACATCGTGCGCGGCCACCGCGGCGGGGAACCAGTCGCGGTCACGGACCCGGTCGAGCGCCCGTTCGCGCTCAGCCTCGGCCTCAGCCGTCTCGACGGACCCGTCGCCGAGGTAGCCGTCGATCACGACGAGCCGCCGGACAGCGTCCGGGACCGCCGCCGCGTAGGCAGCCGCGACCAAGCCGCCCCAGGAGTGCCCCATCACGGTGACCGGCCCCAGCCCGAGGGCGCGGCGGACCTCGTCGAAGAACCGGACGTGGCCGTCGAGGCTGTATCCGTTCGGCTCTGGCGGAGGCGAGGTGCGGCCGCATCCGGGCGCGTTGACCAGGTAGCAGCGGAAGCGGTCGGAGATCAGCGCGACATCTGGTCGGGCGAGATGGGCAGGAAGGCCCGGGCCGCCCTCGATCCACAGCAGCGGCTCGCCGTCCCCGACGGCCTCCCACTCGACGGTGCGCCCGTCGGGGAGCGTGAGCAGGTTGGCCAGATGGATCTCGGGCAGCATCAGCAGGGCCCGGTGCTACGGTCGGCTTGAGGCGGGCGGGTGGGGCGGTCGCTCACACGGGGGAGGGTAACGGTCCCCGGACTCCCGGTGCGCGTCCCTCTAGCACGTCGCGGGGGTGAGGCGTCGGCGCGAGTCCTCCTCGGCTCCTTCAATGACCGCGTGACGGAGGCGCTGGTTCAGGCGGGCGCGGCGCAGATCTGCATCAACCATCCGTGGTTCCCGATCTTCCACGCGGCCCAGAGTAGCGATCCCCGAACGCCCGGTGTGCCTCCCATCCCGCCAGCGGAGCGGAGCGCCCGGTCCGGAGCCGGGGGCCGGTCAGGCAGAGGGACGCCCGGACTCCCAGGTGACAGGCGTGAGCGGACGATCGTCGACCAGCAGGCGGAAGACATCCGGTCGGGCGTAGTGGCCCACGACGTCGAGGTCGAACGTGCTGCGGGAGACCTCGTCGAGGTCGAGGTCCGCAGTCAGGATCGCCTCGCCGTCGCGGGCCGGACCGGCGAGGACCCGACCGGCTGGATCGACGATGCAGCTCCCGCCGCCGATCAGGACGGTGTCGGGGTCGTCGGGAGCGATCGGGTAGTCGGCCGGGTAGTCGCCCCGCCGGGCGAACTGGCTGGCGGAGAGGACGAAGCAGCGTCCCTCCAGGGCGATGTGGCGCATCGTGGGCAGCCACGTCTCGCGGTCGTCCACGGTTGGCGCGCAATAGAGCTGGATGCCGCGGCCGTACATCGCGAGGCGGAGCTGGGGCATGTAGTTCTCCCAGCAGATGACCGCGCCGATGCGGCCGAGCGGCGTGTTGATCACGGGCAGGGTGGAGCCATCGCCGAAGCCCCAGATCAGTCGCTCCATCGCCGTCGGCATCAGCTTGCGGTGCTTGCCGACCAGGGTGCCGTCCGAGTGGGTGACGGATCGCGCTGACCGCCTCATCAAGAACTGTTCGCCGCGGCTCACCCGGGCGCAGAACACGCCGTCTTGCCATCGGCCAGGCGGCACGGAAGGAACCTGATCGCTCTCTGCTCCGAGACGGCGATGACCCCGTT
>DATCGK010000142.1:0-16857 GCA_036508975.1 Candidatus Limnocylindrales bacterium | reverse complement strand
GTCTCCATCGTGTCCTCCTGCCGCCGGATGGTGACCGGGCAGACGGTGTTCACGATCTTGAGCTCGTGCGCCCGGGAGACCATGAAGGCCGCCAGCTTCTCGAACTTCCAGGGCGGCTGGGTGGACTGCGTGATGAGGGCCATGCGCTTGCGGCTCGGGATCCGGACCCAGTCCTCTTCCTCGTCCACGACGATCGCATCCGGCGCGAACCCGAGCAGGCCGACCACCTCCGGGTGCCTGGGCGTGCCGAGCAGGACGATGGTGTAGCCCTCCTCGACCAGCGCCCGGAGCTGCCGCTGCTCCTGCACCACCCAGGTGCAGGTGCCGTCGATGACGTCGAGGCCACGCGACGCCGCGCGCTCGAACACCTCCGGCTTCACGCCGTGCGCGCGGATGACCACGGCAGACCCGTTGTCGACCTCGTCGAGGCTTCCGACGCTCTCGACACCGAACTGCTGCAGGTTGCGGATGACGCCCTCGTTGTGTACGACCTGGCCGAGGGTATGGGTCGACTTGCCCGCGGCCGCCGACTCCTTGGCCATGTCGATGGCCTCCCGGACGCCGTAGCAGAACCCCGTGCGATGTGCGATTCGAACGATCTCGACCGTGCCCATTGCCCGTGGATGTTCGCATACGTGCGGGGTTCCCGCCGCCGGGCGATCACCGGGTCAGGGTTCGGTCGGGGTGCTCTCGCCGAGGGCTCCCGCGTAGAAGCCCCGGTGTCGCGGCTCCAGCAGGGCGGCTATCCGGCCCATGATCGCGGTCGTGGCGACCGTCTTGGCGGCCCTTCGATCCGTCCCGACAGCGACCAGGCGTTCCGCGGTGAAGGGCTCTCCGATCCTGACCGTGATCGTCCGGCGCGGGAACGGGTGGGGCAGCTTCTGTCCCTTGGGCCACACGGAGTCGCTGTTGTTGACGCCGATCGGGACGATCGCCGCGCCCGTCCGCATCGCCAGGGCTGCCAGGCCGTCCTTCGCCTCCTGGAGGTCGCCGGTGGGGCTGCGGGTCCCTTCGGGGAAGATCATCAGGACGCAGCCGGCCTCGAGGATGCGCGTCGCCAGGCGGTAGGCGTCCACGTCCGCGGTCCCACGATCCACGGGATGGACGCCGCAATGGGCCGCGAGCCAGCCGAACAGCGGCCAGTCGAAGAGCTCCCGCTTGCCCAGCCAGTGGATCCGCCGACGCCGAAGCCCGGGCGTGATCCAGGCGCCGAGGACCATGGGGTCCGCGTTGGAGATGTGGTTGGCGGCAAGGATGACGGCGCCCGTGCGGGGGATCCGCTCGAGCCCCTCGATCCGGATCGGCGCCATGGAGCGCGCCCAGATCCGCGCGATGAGCGCCGTCAGCCGGACCAGCAGCGTCTGGTCGTCGTCGAGGCGCATCGCGGCCTCGATGACGCGGTTGCGCTTCGCCGGTGGTGCCGGTGCGGTCGCTGGGCGTGGCACCCTGGGCGTGGCCGGCGGGGTCACGGCCGGTGTCGGCGAGGTTGGCGGCGTCGCGGCCGGGGTTGGCGTGGTTGGCGGGGCCGCCGCAAGCGGGGTCGCTCCGAGCGGGGCTGCTGCGGTCTCGGCCTGGGCGATCGTGGCGGCCACGAGGTCCACCGTCTGCTCGAACCCGAGGCCGTCGGTCGAGATCACCACGGCATCGTCGGCCGGGCGGAGCGGCGCCACCGCACGCCCGCGATCCTGGGCATCCCTGGCGCGCAGCTGCTGCCGGACGAGGTCCGCCTCGTCACCTTCGGGGTCCAGGCCGCGCTCCGCGATGCGGCGGGCGGCCCGCTCGTCCACCGAGGCATCGAGGTACACCTTCAGGGGAGCATCCGGCAGCACCACGGTCCCGATGTCACGCCCGGCGAGGATGATCCCGCCCCCGGCGGTCATCGCGCGCTGGCGGCCCAGGAGCGCGGCCCGCACCTCCGGCACCCGCGACACGGCGGACACCGCGGCGTCCACGTCCCCGGTGCGGACGGAGGCGGTGGCGTCCTCGCCGTCGAGCAGGACCCGGGCCAGGCGCCCCGCGCCGTCATCGCCCAGGGTGACGCGATTCACCAGCGCGACGAGGGCCGGGGCGTCGTCCGTGGCGACGCCCTCGCGCAACGCCAGCGCAGTCAGGGCGCGGTAGAGGAGGCCGGTGTCCACGAACCGCAGGCACAGACGTTCGGCCGCGGCCGATCCGACGCTGCTCTTGCCGCTCGACGCGGGTCCGTCGAGGGCGACGACGATGCGGCTCGCGGGCCGGGCAGGCTGATCTGACATCCCCCGGAGCATACCGGGGCCGGGGATCCGGGGCGGGTTCGGGCGCGTCGGCCAGCCGATGGCATGCGCGGCGCCGGGGGAGGCTCAGCCCTGGTCGCGCTCCACCAGGCCGGCGCCCAGGCGGCGGACCTCGGCCGGGGTCAGCGGGCGCACGTCGCCCGCCGCCAGCCCCTCCAGGCGAAGCGATCCGATCCGGACGCGGACCAGGCGGCGAACCGGCGCGCCGACCTCCGCGAACATCCGGCGCAGCTGTCGCTTCCAGCCCTGGTGGATCGTCACCCGGACCCAGATGAGGCGGTGGTCCGGCGGCGGATCGAGGAGGTCCGCCAGGCGCCGGTCCTCCGTGTTGGTCTGGCCGCGGAGCCCGGTCAGCGTGGCGACGCCCTCGGAGAGCTCGACACCGGTCTCGAGGGCCTGGGCCTGGTCGCGGGTCAGCTGCTGGGCCAGGCCCACCGCGTACTCGCGCTCCACGCCGTAGCGCGGGTGCAGGACACGTTCGGCCCAGTCGCCGTCGTTGGTGACCAGGATCAGCCCCTCCGAGTCCTGGTCCAGCCGTCCCACGGGATAGAGCCGGGCGCCCCGGGCAAGCTCCGCCGGTACCAGGTCCAGGATCGTCCGCTCGGCGTGGCGGTCCCGCACGGTGGAGGTCACGCCCATCGGCTTGTGGAGGGCGAGGTAGATGGGACGGGCCTCGGGCATCCGGATCGGGCGACCGGACACCTCGATCCGCTGCGTCTCGGGGTCCACTCGCTCCCCGAGCACCGCGGGGCGCCCGTCCACCGTCACCCGCCCGGCGGCGACCAGCTCGTCGGCACCGCGTCGCGACGCCACGCCTGCAACGGCCAGCACCTTGGAGATCCGCTCCGCCGGCATGCGTCAGTCGCCCTGGTCGCCGGCTGCGACCGCCGGCAGCACCGCGGCGGCGATCCCGGCGAGGTTCGAGAACGGGTCGCCGGTCCCGTCCGGTCCGTCGACGAGGCGCGCGGCCACGTCCAGGTCCAGCGGCGGCAGGTCGTCCAGCGAGGTCAGCCCGAAACGCTCGAGGAACTCGAAGCCGGTGCCGTACAGGATCGGGCGGCCGGGGGCCTCCGAGCGGCCCAGCTCCACGACCAGGCGCCGGTGCAGCAGTGCGCGAATGCTGTAGTCGGAATCCACGCCGCGGATCCGCTCCACGCCACCCTTCGTGACCGGCTGCCGGTACGCGACGATCGCGAGCGTCTCCAGCGCCGCCGGCGACAGCCGCACGGCATCCGCGCCGACGTAGCGGGCGACCAGGACCCCCGCCTCGCGAGCCGTCACCAGCTCCACGCGGTCGTCGGAGAGCGCCAGCCGGATCCCCCGGCCGGCGAGGGAGACCTCCAGATCACCGAGGCGCTCGTCCACGGTCGCCCGGTCCACCCCGGCGATCAGCCCGATCTCGCGCCGCGAGAGAGGCTTCTCCGCGACGAACAGGAGCGCCTCGAGCTGGGCCTCGCTCAGGTTCGCGACGGGCTCCAGGGCAAGGCCGGCAGCGTCGGCACCGTCATCGGCTGGGTCGTCAGTACCGTCGTCGACCACCGGCCCCTCGTCCAACTCCTCGTCCGTCATGCGAATGACTCCAGCGACTCGTCCAGCGGGGCCTCCTCGTCGATCGTGCCGGTGATCCCGGCGGCGGCGCGTTCGGCGGCGGTGGTGCGGCGGGCGGTGATCGGCCCGAACGGCTCCTCCTGCTCGACCACGATCTCGTGCCGCTTCATGAGCTCCAGCATGGCAAGGAACGTGACCGCCACGACGACGCGGTCCCGGACACCCTTGAGCAGATCCTGGAGAACGATCACCGGCGCCCCGTCGAGTGCCCGGCGGAGAAGCGCCGCCCGCTCGCCCAGGGTGATGCTGCGGCGGATGGTCTCGGGCGGCGGCGGGGGCGGGGGGGCCACCCGGGCGATTCCCTCGAGCGCGGCCACGAGAACCGACGACGAGAGCGGCTTCGCCGCCGGCGGCCGGGCTCCGGCCAGACCCGCGGCACGCGAGACGGTGGGCTCCCGGTGGAACAGCCCGACGCGGGCCCGGGCGTCCTCGAGCAGGCGGATGCCGCCGTCGCGGAAGGCGCGGTACAGGATCAGCCGCGCGCGCAGCTCAGCCTCCGGGTCCGGGCCCTCGTCCGGCAGGGCGACGGCGCCCTCCACCCTACGGCGCGGGAGCAGGGCCCGGGACTTGATCAGGATCAGCTGGCTGGCGATCGCGACGAACGCGGAGACGTTCGCCATCCGGTCCCCCTCGAGGATCGCGAAAGCCTCGAGATAGGCTCCCGCAAGCGCCCCGAGCGGCACGGTGAGGACGTCGAGCTGACGGGCCTCGATGAGGGCGAGCAGGAGCGCCAGGGGGCCATCGAACGCCGGCATGGTCACCCGCGTGGCCGATTCCGGGCGCCGGCCCTCTCCGAAGGCGACGACGGGCGCCGGGGCGGGCGAGGCGGCGAGGGTCATCAGCAGGCCTCGTCCGCGGCGTGGAACCGAGCGCCGTACTCCGCGTCCCGGGGCGCGTCCTGGTCTCTCACCAGCGCCACCGCGCGCGCAGAAAGCCCGGCCGCCTCGAGGGCATCGGCAGAGGCGTCCGCGTGGTGGCGGAGACGGTCCATGGCAGCGGCCCAGCCCGGCACGCGTGCGGCGATGACGTGGACCCAGGGCCCGAGCGCCTCGCCCAGCGACCAGGCGACCCTCGGCCCGGGCCCGGTGTCGCCCTTGGCGCAGTCGTGGAGCAGCCCGGCCGCGAGGATGTCCCGGTCCCGCACGCCGGCCCGTCGCAGGTGCGCGACGACGTCCAGCCCATGCCGGCGATCGGCGACATGCATGGCGTCGAACAGGGCGAGCTCAGCAGGGCGCACCCACGCCGCGACCGCCCGGCGCTCCTCGGGGCTCACGCGGGCGACCAGGTGCTTCCGGAACTGGCGGGCCTTACGACAGGCCCATGAGGACGCCGGCAACACCGTAGATGAGCCCGCTCAGCGGACGGCTCAGGAGGAGGATGAACGCGATCAGGATGAAGATCCCGTACTGGGCCAACATCGGCCGGAGCTGCCATACCTGCCGCGGCGACAGGAACCGGAACAGGAGCGCCGAGCCGTCCAGCGGCGGAACGGGGATCAGGTTGAAGATCGCGAGCGCGACGTTGAAGATCACGAACAGCTGCAGGGCCTCCCACACCAGGGGCGGCGGGACTGCCTGTGCGCCGACGATGATCCGGACGACGATCGCCCCGAGCACGGCCATGAGCAGGTTGGAGGCCGGCCCGGCGAGCGACACGATCACCTCGCCATTGCGCCGGTCGCGGAAGTTGGCGGGGTTGATCGGCGTCGGCTTCGCCCAGCCGAAGAGGAACCCACCCAGGAGGACCGTGATGATCGTCATGAACCCGCCCATCGGGTCGAAGTGCACGATGGGGTTGAGGGTCATCCGGCCGAGCAGCTTGGCCGTGGCGTCGCCCTGCATGTAGGCGACCGCCGCGTGCGCGAACTCGTGGACCGGGAAGGCCACCAGCAGGAAGATCACGATGAGGATGATGCTTGCGGGTTCGATGGACACGCGGGCCTCTGGTGGGGTCTTGGGGTCCCGCGTATCCTACCCGGCCCCGGGGGCTACAGCCGCGCGAGCATCTCGGTGCGCTTGGCCTCGAACTCCTCGGGCGTGATCAGGCCGCGGTCCCGCATGTCGACCAGGCGCTCGATCGCGGCGGAGACCTCGTCGGCCGTCATCGAGTTGTCGGGCGCAACGACGGGGGCCGGCGCGACGGGTGCGGGCACGGCGGCCGCCGGCTCCGGGACGCGCATCGCCGGCGCGGTCGGCCGGGAGAGATCGATCTCCAGCTCGTGCTTCGCCTCCAGCATGGCGATCTTGAAGGCCTTGGCATCGCGCAGCATCTGGAGCATCTCGTTCCCGTCCTCGGATGCGGTGAGTACCTCCAGGTTCCCGAAGCCGAACACGCGTCCAAAGACAGACTCCGTGAGGACGGCGTCGTTGATCTTCTCCAGCGAGGAATCGCTCGCCTTCTTGTTGATCACGCCCTCAGCGTGGATGAGCCGGCGGGTCGTGACCAGATACTCCTGGTTCCGGAACCCCAGCACGTCCCACACGATCTTGACGAGCCCGACGACGAACAGGACCAGGATGATCAAGCCGAGGATGTTGTACAGGGTCCCGCTGATGCTGAGCCACACCGTGAAGAACCCGAGGAGGGCCGATGCCAGCAGCGCGAGTATCGCCATCCTGGCGTTCGCGATGAGCACGAACCAGTGCTGGTGGGCGCGCCGGACGATAGTCTCGCCCGAGGCCATGAGTGTCTCGCTGTAACCCATGTGCTCCCTCTTCTCCCTCATGCCCGCGGGTGAGCCCGGGCATAGACCTCGCGGATGCGTTCTCCGGTGAGATGTGTGTACAGCTGCGTGGTCGCAATACTGGCATGTCCGAGCAGCTCCTGGACGACGCGCAGGTCCGCACCCCCCTCCAGGAGATGCGTGGCGAAGGAATGGCGCAGCGTGTGCGGCGAGACGCGATCGCCAAGGCCGGCCGCGCCCGCCGCGTTCTTCACCGTCTTCCACGCTTGGCCGCGCCCGAGCCGGTGTCCGCGTCCGGTGACGAACAGCGGCGCGCTGTCAGGGTCGCCTTGCCCACCGGTCTCCAGCCAGCGGGGACGTGGCCAGGCGAGGTACCGCCCCAGCCAGGTGAGTGCCACGTCACCCACCGGCACGACGCGCTCCTTGTCGCCCTTGCCGATCACGCGCACGAAGCCGCCCTCGAGCGCCAGGTCCCCGCGGTCCAGACCCAGCGCCTCCGACACGCGCAAGCCCGCCGCGTACAGGAGCTCCAGGAGGGCCCGGTCCCGCAGGGCCGCACCGTCTGCATCCGTCGGGGAGCGATCCACCGGCGGCTCGCCGCCCGCCGCCTCCAGCAGACGTTCCACCTCGTCCACGGTGAGGGTCTCGGGCAGCAGCCGTGGCTGGCGTGGCAGGTCGAGGTGTGCCGCCACGTCCACGGCAATGAGCCCGTCGCCGAACGCAAACCGGTAGAACCCCCGGATGGCCGCCGCGCGCCGGCGGAGGCTGGCCGGGGCCAGGCCGGGGTCGCCGCTCAGCCCCCGTCGCGCCCTCGCCGCGAGGTATCGGTGCGCCACCTCCGGGCCGGCGGCCCAGTCCCGGGCCGCCCCGCGGCTCATCGCGAAGTCGGCCAGGTCGGCCCGGTAGGCGGTCAGCGTCGCCGCGGCCACGCCGCGTTCGAGGCGCAGGTACCCCAGGAAGTCCTCGATCGCGCGGTCCAGGTCGGGACCACCGGCAGGCACGGGCGCCCGTCAGGCCACGGTCTCGGGCGCGCGGCCCGCACACCAGGCCTCGGCGCGGTCCAGCAGCTCCCGCGCGGAGAGCCGTGAGGCCTCGCCCCCTTCCGGTCCGCCGATCATCTGCGCGAGCTCCGTCTCCCGCTCGGTTCGGGTGAGACGGGTGATCTCGGTCACCGTCCGGCCGTCTCGCGGGCGCTTGGCGATCCGGTAGTGCGCGTCCGCGTAGGCGGCGATCTGCGGCAGGTGCGTCACGCACAGCACCTGGTGCTCGCGGGCCAGCACCCACAGGCTGCGGCCCACCGGATCGGCGCTCCGTCCGCCGATCCCGGTGTCGATCTCGTCGAAGACCAGGGTGGGCGTCTCGTCCACCTCCGCGAGCACCTGCTTCACCGCGAGGGCGACACGCGACAGCTCGCCCCCCGACGCGATGCGGGCGAGCGATCGAGCCGGCTCGCCCGGGTTCGGCCGGAACGTGAAGACGACGGTGTCGATGCCGGTGGCGTCGAACGCGACGGCGTCGCCGTCCACCTCGACCGCGGGGTCGTCGCGGGCAGCGGGCCGGCGACCCATCGCCACGGCGAAGGCGTCCTCGGGAAACCCCAGCTCCACCAGCACCGCCGACACGGCGCGCCCCAGCGCGGCGGCCGTCCCTGACCGCAGGATCGACAGCGAGGCCGCCGTGTCGGCAACCTCGAGCAGCAGGCGGGCGTCATCCACCGCGCGGGCGGTGCGTTCCTCCTCGAGGCCCCGCAGGCGGGCGCTCTCCGTCACCGACCGCTCCGCGTGGGCGATGACAGACGCCTCATCGTCACCGTACCGGCGAAGGAGCCGGTGGATCTCGCCCAGCCGGTCCTCCAGCCGCGCGAGCGATGCCGGGTCGTGGTCCACGGTGTCGGCCAGCACCCGGACCTCCGCCGCCACGTCCTCGACCTCCGCTTCCAGGCCCGCCAGACGGTCCGCCAGGGGTCCCCAGCGCTCGTCGAGACGCGCGATCACCCGGAGGTCGTGCTCCGCCCGGGCCACGCGCTCGCGGGCGCCTCTCCCCTCGCCGAGGAGCGTCTCGCGCACGGCGACCGCCCCCCCGGTGATGGTCTCCGCGTGCTGGGCCGCGGCCAGCTGGCTCGTGATCTCGTCGGCCTCGCCCGGCCGGAGATGCGCGCCGGAGATCTCCGCGGCCTCGTGCTCCAGCAGGTCCAGCCGGCGCATGACCTCGCGCGGATCCAGGGTCAACGCCGTCAGCTCCGCCCGGTTCTCGCGCCAGCGGTCCACCACCCCCGCCACCAGCAGCCGCTGCCCGGCATGCCCGCCGAACGCGTCAAGCAGGTCCCGCTGCCACTCCTCGTCGAGGAGTCGCTGCTGGTCGTGCTGGCCGTGGATCTCCACCAGCCCGCCGGTCGCCAGGGCCAGGCGGCCGGCCGTGACGGACTCATCGTCCAGGCGGGCCGTCGAGCGCCCTCCGGCGCTGACCTCCCGCGATGCGATGAGCGGCTCCGGCACCCGGTCGAAGAGCGCCTCCACCCGTGCGCTCTCCGCGCCGTGCCGGACCAGGGTCGTGTCCGCACGCGCCCCCAGCGCCAGCCCCAGGGCATCGATCAGCAGGCTCTTGCCCGCCCCGGTCTCGCCGGTGAGGACGTTGAGCCCCGCCTCGAGCGGGAGGCGGAGCCTGTCGATGAGCGCGAGGTCGCTGACCGCCAGCTCCAGCAGGCGGCCGGCCCTGGCGGGGGTTCGGGCGAGGGCCACGGTCAGGACGGCAGCAGCTCGACCTTGGTCCGCAGGAGGTCCCAGAACGGGAGCGCCCCGTCGGGTTCCACGAACCGGATCGGCCGTTCCAGCGCCCGCACCTGCACGACGTCGCCCACCAGGATCTGCCGGTCCTCGCGCCCGTCGATCGATACCAGGGCCTCGAAGGCGTCGAGGACGCGGCAGCTGACCACCTGCTTCGGTGACACGACGATCGAGCGGATGGCAGTCAGGTAGCCGGCGATGGGCGTCACCACGAGGTTCCGGCTCTGCGGATCCAGGATCGGGCCGCCGGCCGAGAACGAGTAGCCGGTGGAGCCGGTGGGGCTGGCGACCACGAGCCCGTCCGCGACGAAGGTCGCGAGGTGAGACTGGTCGATGGTGACCTCCACGCGGACGACACGCGCGAGCGAGCCGCGGGCGATGACGATGTCGTTGAGCGCGGTGAACTCGTCTTCCGACGGCCGGCCGCCGGGCAGGATCGCGCCCACGAGGCCCATGCGCTCCCCGATCGAGTACCTGCCCGCGACGAGCTTCTCCAGCACCGGCTCCAGCTCGTGCGCCTCCGCCTTGGACAGGAAGCCGACCTTGCCCAGGTTCACGCCGAGCAGCGGGACGTCCACCTCGGCGACGGCCTGCGCCGCCCGCAGGAAGGTCCCGTCCCCCCCGAGCACGACCAGGACGTCCGTCGTGGGCAGCTCCCGCCGGTGCGCATCGAGATCCCCGGCCGCGGCGGCCCACTGGTCCAGCCCGCGCATGCGGCACCAGCCCGCGGCCCGCTCCTGGAGCTCCAGGGCTGCGTCGTTGGTGGGGTTGTAGGCAAACCCGATGCGCCGCACGCTCACGCCGTCCCTTCCCAGGCCGCCCTGATGGCCGCCTCGATCCGATCGTCGATCTCCGCGCAGGATGGCCCGGCCGCGATCCAGGCCAGGAACTCCCGGTTGCCCTCCGGCCCGCGGATCGGCGACGCGATGACGTCCCGCGTCCCGAGCCCGAGCGCCCTCGCCCGCTCCACGGTCTCCGCCAGGACGCGGCGATGGACACCCGGGTCCTTCACGACGCCGGCCTTCGCGTCCGCGCGGCCCGCCTCGAACTGCGGCTTGACCAGCGCCACGATGGACCCACAGCCGTCCCGCAGGACGGAGCGGATCGGGCCGAGGACGAGGCCCAGCGAGATGAACGACACGTCCACGACGGCGAGATCCACGGGTTCCGGCAGGGTCCCGGGCCCGATCGTCCGGGCGTTGACGCGCTCCATGGACACGACGCGCGGGTCATGCCGCAGGCGCTCTGCGAGCTGCCCGTAGCCGACATCCACGGCATAGACGCGGACGGCTCCACGCGCGAGCAGGACGTCCGTGAAGCCTCCGGTGGAGGCACCCACGTCGACAGCGACGAGGCCGGCCGGGTCGATGCCGAAAGCGTCCAGCGCGGCGATCAGCTTGTGCGCTCCGCGACTGACCCACTCGCTGCCGACGGCGAGCTTGACCACCACGCCGCGGTCGACGAGATCCCCGGCCTTGAGGTCGTGGCGGGAGGCGTCTCCCTCCCCCACCCGGACCTGGCCGGCGAGCACCAGCGCCTGTGCCCGAGCGCGTGACGCGACCAGGCCACGCTCCACGAGGAGCTGGTCGAGGCGCATTCGCTTGATGGTGGCTGCCGGCATGGCCCCTATCGTGGCACAGCCCGTGTCACCCGGGCTTATCGGACCGGCGATCAGGCGGGTTGAACCACCGGCGCCGTGAGCCCCAGCTGCGTGATCGTCTCGCCGACCTGGGCGGTGAGCCCGGGAACGTCCAGGCGGAGGAGCCGCCGGAGATCGCTCACGGCCCCGTGGTCCACGAACCGGTCGGCGGGGATCCCGAGGATCCGGACCGCCACGTCCCGGTAGGCGGGATCGGCCAGCCGGGCCTCCTCGAAGGCCTCGAGGACGCCGGACCCGAACCCCCCGGTCACCACGCTCTCCTCGAACGTGACCACCAGCCGCTTGCCGCGCGCCTGGTCCAGGATCAGCTGCCGGTCGAGCGGCTTCGCGTAGCGGGCGTTGATCACGCCCACGGACCAGCCGTGCGCCTCCAGGGTGTCGGCCACCTCGAGCGCCCGCATCGTGATCGGGCCGAAGCCAACGAACAGCAGGTCGCGACCCTCGCGGAGCACCTCGGCCTGACCCACGGGGATCGGCCGGGGATCACGCTCGGGTACGCCGAACCCGGCGTCGCGGGGGTAGTGCAGCGCAAAGGGGTGCTCCTGGGCGAATGCCGTCCGGAGCAGCGCCCGCAGCTCCTGCTCGTCCCGGGGGCTGGCGATCACGAGGTTCGGCAGCATGCGCTGGGCCGGGATGGTGAACATGCCCTGGTGGCTGGTGCCATCCTCGCCCACGAGGCCCGCACGGTCAACGGCGAGGACGACCGCCGCATCGTTCTGGCACACGTCGTGAACCGTCTGGTCGAAGGCACGCTGCAGGAAGGTCGAGTACAGCGCCACGACGGGGCGCATCCCGCCGAGCGCGAGGCCGGTAGCCAGCGTGACGGCGTGCTGCTCGGCGATCCCCACGTCGAAGAACCGCTCCGGGTAGGCGCTCTGGAACTTGGCCAGGCCCGTGCCGGTCGGCATGCCGGCCGTGATGCCCACGATCCGCCGGTCCTCGTCGCCCAGGAGGAGCAGCTCGTCCGCGAAGAACGCGGTGTAGTTCGGGGTCTTCCTTGCCTCGCCCGGCTGCTCCGGGGCCACGACCGCGATCGCCGTCCCCTCCTCGTCCACCGGCTGCGCATGCGTCCGGCGGTCCGCCATGACCGAGGCGGACGGAGGGGCGCCCTCGCCGGCGTCGCGGGACTGCGTGAGCGAGTCGCCCCCGGCCGCCGACGAGGTCATCGCGTCGCCGTGGCGCGCGCCCGCGGCACCGATCCGGTCGTGCGTGTCCGCGACCGGCGCGAGCGTCATCGGGGGCAGGGCCGCACCGTGGAAGGAGACCTGGTCCGTCTCGGCGGGTTTGAAGCCCTTCCCCTTCTGGGTCCGGACGTGGACGATCACCGGGCCCTCGAGGGCGAGCGCACGGCGGAACGTCTCCTCCAGCAGGTTCCGGTCATGACCGGGCATCACGCCGATGTAGGTGATCCCGAGATCCTCGAACAGCTGGCCGGGCTGGGCGAACGACACCACCGACTGGCGCAACCGGCGCGACAGCTCGACGGCATGCGCCCCGACGACGGGGATCCGCTCCGTGACGGTGTCGAAGGCCGTCCTGCTCTGCTGCCAGGCCGGCGAGAGCTTGATCTCGGACAGGTACTTGGAGATGGCACCCACGGAGGGGCTGATCGACATCTCGTTGTCGTTGAGCACGATCAGCAGCTGCGTCTGGCGGTGGCCGATGTCGTTGAGGGCCTCCAGGCTGAGCCCGGACAACAGCGCCGCGTCCCCGACGACCACCGCGATCCGCTCCATCGAGTGCCGGATGTCACGGGCGGTGGCGAGCCCCTGGGCGATCGACAGGCCCGTGCCCGCGTGGCCGCCGTCCATGACATCGTGCGGCGACTCGGCGCGGCGTGGGAAGCCGCCGATGCCGTCCATCTGGCGGAGGGTGCTGAACCGGTCGCGGCGCCCCGTCAGCAGCTTGTGCGCATACGCCTGGTGCCCGGTGTCCCAGACGATGTGGTCTCGGGGCGACTCCAGGAGGCGGTGCAGCGCGAGCGTGATCTCGACCACGCCCAGCGACGACCCGAGGTGACCCCCGGTCACCGCGACGGTCCGGATGATGGTCTCGCGGATCTCGGCGGCGAGCTGGACCAGCTCCGCCTCCGACAGGCCGCGAAGCTCCGCGGGGTCCTGGAGGCGGTCGAGGATCGGCACGGACGATGGCTCCTGCTGTTCGGGGGTGCGCTCCGGCTTGGACGGCCGGGGCCGGGCCTCGGTGATGCGTCCGCCCGATCTTCGCCGGTGAGCCCCCGGCGGCCCGGGCCGCGATATCTGCTATCGGATCGTAGCATGATGGTTCATCCGGTCAGGTCGGCCCTGCCCGGTTGAGGGGTGCCTGCCGGCTCGGGTCCCCTACTCGACCGCCTCGTCGGGACGGAAATCCACCCGCTCCAGCGACCCGTCGGGACGGGCCATCAGCTGCTGGACACGGAGCTCCGCCTCGGCCAGCAACCGCTCGCATCGGCGCTGGAGCGCGACCGCCCGCTCGTACTGGGCGATGGTGGCCTCGAGGGACGCACCGCCGGCCTCGAGCGCCGAGACAACACGCTGCAGCTCCGCGAACGCATCGTCGTAGGCGAGCGTCTCCGCGTCCGTCGGCGGCGCGGCCGGGGTTCCGGGAACGTCGATCACGGCTGGTGCTCCTCTTCGGTCGGCTCTCCGACGATCGGCTCCTCGACCCTCTGGACGGGCCGCGGTGCCATGATCCGGTCGATCCGGCCGGCCACGATCATACCCACGAGGACCCCGAACGCGACCATCAGGCCCACGACGACGACGAAGACGATGAGGGCCTCGAGATCGCTCATCGCCCGCTCTCGGGCACGGTCGCGGGCCCGTCGCTCGTGGCGGCCAGCGAGCCAGCGGCCAGCGACAGCAGGAGCGGCGTCCCGGCGGGTGCCGCCAGCGGATCCCGCAGGATCGCCCCGTCGTCGCCACGGCGGACGATCGCATAGCCCCGCTCCAGCGTCGCCTGCGGTCCGAGCGCCGCCAGCGACGCGGAGGCGGCCGCCAGCCCGGCCGAGGCCGAGCCGAGCCGGGCCGCCATGACCCTCGGCGACCTCGCCTGCAGGGCCTCGAGCCGCCGGCCGTCACCCGCCAGGCGCTCCGAGACCGCGCGCGCGGCGCGATCCAGCAACAGGCTCGACCGCTCCCGGAGGCCGGCCAGCTGGGCCCGGGGCTCCAGGCGGTCCAGTGCACGCCGCTCCTCGTCGACGTCCCGGCGCGCGGTGGCAAGTCGGCGTGTCGCGGCCGCGCCCGACCTCCGGCCGAGCACACCGATCGTCACGGCGGCCTCGCCCCGATCCGGCACCACCAGCTCGGCCGCGGCCGACGGCGTGGGAGCCCGCACGTCCGCGGCGAAGTCCGCCAGGGTGACGTCCGTCTCGTGCCCCACTCCGCAGACCACCGGGACCGGGTGGGCCACGAGTGCGCGCACCACGCGCTCGTCATTGAACGACCAGAGGTCCTCGAGCGATCCGCCGCCCCGGGCCACGATCGTGACGACAGGGGCCTCGCCGGCCTCGCCTGGATCGCCCGAGGCGCTCGCCTCCGCGATCCACCGTTCGACGCGCCGCAGCCCCGCCACGATGCTGGCCGGGGCGCCGTCACCCTGGACCTGGCAGGCCACGAGGACCACGCGCGCCAGGGGCCATCGCCGGGCCAGCACGTTGCAGACGTCCCGCCAGACCGCGCCGGTGGGCGACGTCACCACCGCGATCGTCCGCGGACGCACCGGCAGGGGTCGCTTGCGGGCCGCATCGAACAGGCCCTCCGCCGCCAGGCGCGCCTTCGTCTGCTCGAAGCGGACCGCAAGGTTGCCCAAGCCGGACGGCTGGACGGACTCCACGTACAGCTGCAGGGCGCCCTGGGGCTCGAACAGGTCCATCCGCCCGTGGGCGACCACCTGGAGGCCGGTCTGGGGCTGGAAGGGCGACCGCACCCGCTCGTCGCGGAACCAGACGCACTGCAGCTGGGCGCGGGCGTCCTTGAGGGTGAAGTAGGCGTGCCCGGCCGTGGACACCGTGACCCGGCCCACCTCGCCCTCCACCCAGAGGTCGCGCAGGCCGTCGTCCGACCGGACGTGGTCCCGGATGGCCCGCGTCACCTCGGTGACAGTGCGGACGCGCAGGCCGAAGATGCCACTCGATGCGGCGGATCTCCCCGGCGCGGCCGTTGGGTGCGGCGCGACCCCGCCGTCGTCCGGCACCGCATCCCAGGGCGGCAGCATCCCGTCGGGCGGCTCGGGGCTCCGGCTCATCCGGTCACCGGCCCGCTCATCATCCCGATCCGGGGCCTACAGGCGGGTCTGGTACTCGCCGGTGCGGGTGTCGATCCGGAGGGTGTCCCCCTCGTTCACGAACAGCGGCACCGTCACCACCAGGCCGGTCTCCAGGGTCGCGTTCTTGCGCGCGCCCTGGGCCGTGTCGCCCGCGAAGCCCGGGTCGGTCTCGGCGACCTTCAGGTCAACCGTCACCGGCAGCTCGACGCCCAGCGTCTCGCCCTGGTAGCTGGTCCGGTCGAGGGTCATGCCCTCCTTCAGGAAGCCCACGACGTCGTCGAGCGTCTCGGCCCGGAGGCTGAACTGCTCGTACGACTCGGTCTCCATGAAGTGGAGGTCGTCGCCGTCGCGGTACAGGAACTGCACGGGCCGACGGTCGATCTGGGCCTTGGGCCAGCGTTCGCCGGCCTGGAACGACTTCTCGACCGTGCTGCCCTTCTTGACGTTCCGGAACTTGATCCGGACCTGCGCAGATCCGCGGCCCATCTTGATGTGGTGGTAGTCGAGGATCTGCCAGAGTTCGCCGTCAAGCTCGATGACGACGCCCTTGCGCAGCTCTCCGGTGCTGATCATGGGGTGGTGCTCCGGTGGCGCGTGACGCGGTCAGGGGCGTGCAGACGCCCCGCGCAGACGATTGGGTGTGATGGTGGCGATGCTATCAGAGGCAACGCCGACGGCCGAAACGGGCGCCCGCCAGCCCGTCAGGGTGACGCGGGCTCCCAGCCGCGGCTGCCCTGGAACTCGCTGCCGTCGGAGAACTGGACCCGCACGTCAGCCTCGCCCCGGTCCTGAGTGCAGGACGACGCCGTGCACGCGATGGAGATCGCCCTGATCGCCTTCGAGGGCGGGAGGCCGTCCACCGTGGAGGTCGCGAGGCTGCGGCAGACGTCGAGCGCCATCCCCGTGCAGGCGGGCACCGGGATGGGTGCCGGATCGCCGGTGTAGGCGAAGGTTTCCTCGACCGTCGCGCCGTTCGCCAGGGTGACCACCACCGTCCCCGCGCCGCCCTTCCGATCGCACACGCGCACGGTGCACGCAACGTCAACGTTGGTGACGCCGGGATGCCGGGCGGCGGCCCTGTCGATCTGCTCCTGGCACGCCCCCTCGGGCATGTTGGCGCAGCTCCCGGGCCCCTCGGGCGCCGTCACCGAGCCTGCCAACAGCCCACAGCCGCCCAGGACGGCCCCCGCCGCCAGCAGCACGCCGGCCAGCCGGAGAGCTCTCACGTCACGCCGGCAGGACGAGGACGTCCCGCGGGAACCTCGTGAGGAGCTCCACGATGCCGCGGTCCGCGTCGAGGTGGACCAGGTCCTCGATCCGGACGCCCATCTCGCCCTCCAGGTAGATCCCCGGCTCCACTGAGAAGACCGTGGGGCTGGGCAGCGGAGTCTCGGGCGCGGAACGGGAGAGGCTCGGCGCCTCGTGGGTGGCCAGCCCGATCCCGTGACCGAGTCCGTGGCCGTAGGCGGGCCAGGTCCGGGCTTCGTCGATGACGCCCCGGGAGATCGCATCCAGCTCGCGGCCGTCCGGCACCGTCCCGCCCAGCACCCTCGCCTCGAGGGTCTCGATGGCGGCCTGCTGGGC
>DATCGK010000141.1:0-4167 GCA_036508975.1 Candidatus Limnocylindrales bacterium | reverse complement strand
GGCGGTCGCCACGCCCACCCCGGGCGCGTCCGCGAGCGCCGGCCCCTCCGCGTCGGCCGCGGCGGGATCGCCCGGAGCGTCCGCCGGTGCGTCGCCCACCTTCCGGCCCGCCGACCCCAACGCTCCGGTCAGGTTCGCCGTGGACCTCCTGGACGTGGACGAGTCCAACATCGCCCCGGGTGACATCGCCGCGCTGACGGCGCTTGGACAGCCCGCCGCGAGCCCGGCGCCGGGCCAGAGCGACGACCCCGGGGCCGGGGCGGCGGCTTCGGGTGAGCGGCCGAAGGCCCGCGACGAGCTGTGGATCCCCATCGTGCTGGTCGCCCTGCTGGTGCTCACCCTCGAGTGGCTCGTCTACGAGCGCGACACGCTTGCCAGGCTCCGGCGCGCCGTCGTCGCCCGGCTCCGGCGCGCGTCGCCCACGGGTCGAGGCGCCTGATGGGCATCTCGTTCGACGCCCCCGTTGCGCTGCTGCTCCTGCCCCCGCTCCTGGCGGTGGTCATCGCCCTCCACCTGTCGTCCCGGCGTCGCCTGGGCGTTGGCAGGCGGCGGACCGCGCTGGTGGTGCGCGTGCTCCTGCTCACGGTGCTGGTGAGCGCGCTGGCCGGGCTCCAGCTCGTGCTGCCGGTGGACCGGCTTGCGGTCGTGTTCGTCGTGGACCTCTCGGACTCCGTGGGAACCGCGGGGCGCGAGGAGTCGCTGGCCTACGTGCGCGAATCGCTGGCCGCCAAGAAGGACGAGGATGTGGCGGGGATCGTCGCGTTCGGTGGGGACGCACTCGTGGAGCGGCTCCCGTCGGAGCTCGCGGAGATCGACCGGATCGCCTCCACCCCCGTGACCAGCGCGACCGACGTGGGCGCGGCGCTCCGCCTGGCCGCGGCCATGTTCCCCGACGACGCGCAGAAGCGGATCGTCCTGCTCTCGGACGGCAACGACACCACCGGCTCCGGCCAGACCGAGGCAGCCCTCGCCGCCGCGCGCGGGATCCGGGTGGAGACGGTCCTGACCGGCCTCGAGGGTCGTGACGAGGTCGTCGTCGAGCGCCTCACCGCGCCGTCCACCGCGCGCCTCGGCGAGGAAGTCGAGGTCTCGGGTGACATCACGTCCACCGTGGAGCAGCCGGCGACCGTCCGGCTGTTCGTCAACGGCGAGCTTGCCAGGACCCAGCCCGTGGAGCTGGCCAAGGGCCCGAACCGGGTCACGTTCACGTTCACGCCCAGGGACCCGGGGTTCCTGCGGTTCCGGATCGCGGTGGAGGCAGGCCGGGACACGTTCAACCAGAACGACCACGCGGACGCCAACACCATCGTCAAGGGCGAGCCCCGGGTGCTGGTCGTCAAGGGGGACGAGGACGTGGCCGCCCAGCTCGTGGCGGCACTCAAGACCGAGCGCCAGCTGGTGGACACGATCATCCCGGAGGCGCTCCCCGCGGACCTCAGCGGGCTGGCTGAGTACGACTCGGTCGTGCTGGTGGACGTCCCCCGCCTGCGGCTCACCGACAAGGCGCTCGCCGCGCTCCAGGTTTACGTCCGGGACCTGGGCCGGGGGCTAATGATGGTGGGTGGCCCGCGCAGCTACGGTGCGGGCGGCTACACCGATACCGCGCTGGAGGAGACGCTGCCGGTGGACATGGGCGTCCGGGACCGACAGAAGCAGCCGGACGTCGCGCTCGTGGTCGTCATCGACAAGTCGGGCTCCATGGACGCCTGCCACTGCAACGGCTTCAACGGCGGCATGGGTGGCGGCACCGGGATCGCCGGCGTGAAGAAGGTGGACATCGGCAAGGAGGCGATCCTGCGGGCGGCCTCCGCGCTGACGGCGCAGGACGAGCTCGGCGTGGTCGCCTTCGACCAGGCGGCCCACTGGGTGGTCAGGACCGCGCCCGTGGGCGGGCTCCAGGACCTCCAGGGTGCGATCGCGGGCATCACCCCCAACGGCCAGACGAACATCTTCGGCGGCCTGGACCAGGCGGTGCAGTCGCTCAAGACCGCGACCGCGACCCGCCGTCACATCATCCTGCTGACGGACGGCTGGTCCAGCAGCGGCCAGTACGACTCGATCCTCCAGGAGATGAAGGCCGCCGGGATCACGCTCTCCACGGTCGGGGCCGGCGGCGGGGCGAACCCGTTCCTGGAGCAGCTCGCAAAGGAGGGCGGCGGACGGTTCTACGCCGCCGTGAACCCCGCCTCGATCCCGGACATCTTCCTCAAGGAGACGCAGCAGGTCTCCGGCCAGCAGATCGTGGAGGAGGCGTTCTTCCCGATCCTCACCTCGTCCTCACCGATCATGCGCGGGATCGTCGGCGGGATGCCGCAGCTGCTGGGCTACAACGGCACGACGGCCAAGCCGGCCGCTCAGACCGTCCTGGTCACCGCTCGCGACGATCCCCTCCTCGCCCAGTGGCAGTACGGCCTGGGGCGCTCGGTGGCCTGGACGTCCGACTCCACGGGACGCTGGGCGAAGAGCTGGATCGGCTGGAACGGGTTCTCGAAGTTCTTCAGCCAGATGGTGGGCTGGACGTTCCCGGGCGAGGAGAGCGGGGGCATCGAGGCGGCCTTCGTGGACCGCGGCGGGCGTACCTACCTGCGGGTCGAGAGCCTGAACGCGGACGGATCGCCGCGGGACTTCTACGCGACGCGGGTGACCCTCGTGGCGCCGGATGCGCACTTCACGACGACGACCGTGAACCTCAACCAGATCGCCCCCGGCGTGTACGAGGTGCCGGTCGCGAATCTCCTCAGCGGCGCGTACGCGGTGCGGGTGACCCAGACGAAGCCGGGCGAATCGCCTCTCGCGCGGACGCTCGGCCTGGTGGCCCCGACTGCCGCCGAGTACCGCCTGCTGGGCGCAAACGAGCCGCTGCTCGCCGCCATCCGGTCCGCCACCGGTGGCTCGGCGCTTGCCACGCCGGCCGAGGCGTGGGTCCACGACCTCCGGAGCACGAGCCAGTTCACCGACCTCTGGCCGTGGCTGCTGGTGCTGGCCCTGCTCCTCTGGCCGCTGGACATCGCCCTTCGGCGGGTCTCCCTGGGCCGCCGCGAGCTGGCCGACGGCCGGCGCTGGGTGTCGGACCGGGTACACGGGCGCCGGGTTGCCGCCCGGACCAAGCCCGTCGAGGGGATGCTCGCCGCCCGTGATCGCGCTGGATCGGCGGCGGCACGCACGGCGATCCTGCGCGAGGCCGCGGAGCGCCCGTTGGCCGGTGCCAACGCGGCCGGGGGTGCGGAGGGTACCGGGAGGGCCGCTGCCGCCGGGCCGACGACACCGGCCCCCGCCGAGCCCTCGGCGTCCCAGCCCGTGACCTCGGCGGCAATCGTGCCACCTCCTGCGTCCCTGGTACCCTCCTCGCCGCCGGCGGCCGCGGCATCCCCCGGTCCGGGCGGACCCGAGCCGGCCGACACCATGACGCGCCTCCGGGAGGCGAAGCGGCGCACCCGCAGTTGACCCCGGCGCAGCCGCGCGATCCGATCCGGAGCGCCCTCCGCAGCATCGTGACCGCCGCCCCCGGTCCCAGCCGGGTACTGCCCCGGTCGGGACCGGACCACACTGGACCGCACCGGGACCCTGACCTGCGACCCAGGTACCGGGTGACGTCCGGGGCGTCGATGCGGTGCCTGCGCGCGCCGATGCTCCGGGCATGGAGCTCACGACACGACGCCGCCGCGCCATCTCGACCGCCCTCGCCCTCGTCCTCGCCCTCGAGTCCGTGACCGTCGTAGCCGCGGCCGCGCACACCAGCGTCAGCCCGCAGGGCAGGCACGCGCTACCCGAGGCCTCGCCGGCCGGGCTCGTGCTGTCCGAGTCGAGCGCCAACACGCCGGCAACCGTCGCCACGGTCCAGGCCCTTGCCGACATCCCGCGCGCCGCCGAGCCCGCCTCAAAGGCCGACAAGGTGCGGGGCGTCCCGACCGTCGTACCGGAGATCGGAGCCGTCCCAGCGCCCGCAGCCTCCCTGCCGGTCCGCGCGACGATGCCCGAGCGCACAGCGAGGGGTGCGACAGCGGCCTCTGCGGCCTCTGCGGCCTCCACGGCCTACACGGGCCGCAACCACCTCTGGATCCCGGACCTCCGGATCAGCCGGTCCGTCAGCCTGTTCCCGTGCGACCGGGCCCGGCCGCCCGACAACCTCGTGTACCGGTGGGGCTGCGCGGGTGCGAACAACATCTA
>DATCGK010000140.1:0-6037 GCA_036508975.1 Candidatus Limnocylindrales bacterium | reverse complement strand
GGCATACGCCAGCGCGTCGGCGAAGGTCTTGCCGCCGTCGAAGGACGTCGCGTACTGCCCGGCCAGGACCTCCTTGTTGGCCGGCATCGACGCCTTCAGCGAGGCGACCATCGCCTGCATCTGCGGGCCCGTATAGCACTTGATGAACTCCCAGGCCGCGTCCGGCGACTTCGTCCCCTTGTAGGCGACGACGCCGCTCGGGTTGACCGAGGTCGCCTGGCCGGCAGCCCCCTTGGGGAGGGGCGCCACCCCGAAGTTGATGCCCGCCGCCTCGTGGGTGGGCACCAGCCAGGAGCCGTTGGCCTCCATGGCAGCCTGGCCGTTCTCGAACATGTCGCCCGTTCCGCCGGCGACGGGCTGGGCCATGACCTTGTCCTTGTAGATGAGGTCCTGGAGGAACTGGATGCCAGCCGCGGCCTGGTCGGAGTTGATGACCACGGTCTTCTTGTCGGCGCTGAGGATGTCGCCGCCGGCCTGCCAGACGAGCGACGACCAGTAGTTCTCCATGTCCGACGTCTCGGTGTAGAAGCCCCACTGCGAGGTCTTGCCGCCGGACGTCAGCGTCAGCTTCGTCGCGACCTCGACCAGCTTGTTCCAGTCCCAGGTCTCGTCCGGGTAGGGAAGGCCGGCCGCATCGAACATCGTCTTGTTGTAGAAGAGGGCGATCGTGTTCAGGTCGCGCGGCAACCCGTAGAGATTGCCGTCCGGAGCCGTGAAGTCCTGGACCGCGAGGTCGACCAGCTGGCTCGTGTCGAAGCCGTCCCTGGCGATGAGCGGGGTGAGGTCCAGCAGCTGGTCGCGCGTCTGGTAGTCGGGATACAGGGGCCCGTCCATGAGGAACACGTCGGGCGCGTTGCCGGCGGCGAGGTCGGTCTGCAGCTTGGGCCAGTAGGAGTCCCAGTCGGCCACCGAGACCTTCACCGTGATGTTCGGGTTCAACTTCGTGAAGGCGTCGACGATCTTCTGCTGGTTGGCGAGCTCGGTGGTGTCGCCCCACATCGCGTAGGTGATCTTGACCGGCGGGCCGGCGTACGATCCGCACTGGGCCGCGGTCGTGGCGGCGGACGCGGAGGCCGACGCGACGGGGGCGGTCGACCCGGTCGGCGTGGACGCCGGCGCCGACGACGGCGTGGCGACGGCCGGCGCGGTCGTGGGTGTCGTGTTCGTGGGTGTCGTGCTGCCGCCGCAGGCGCCGACGAGCAGCGCGGCGACGGCGCCGAGCGCCGCGATGCGACGCAGCCGGCGGGGGTTTGTGTTCGCGATCATCGTGGTCCTCCTCCTGTGCCTTCTCCGGTGCCGTGAGTTCCTTCTCCGGTGCGTTGAGTTCCTTCTCCGGTGCGTTGAGCGCCTTACCAGTCGGGGCCGTTGCCGCCCAGCCACCCGGGCAGCCACTCGGCCTCTGCGGTGATCAGCTCGTCGGTCATCTGCCACGCCTCGTCCAGCGTGAGCCGCGCCTGGACCTGCGGGTCCGTCAGGACCGCGTGGTAGACGAGATCACGGTCCTCGTCGAGCGCGGCCCGCACGGTCAGCTCCTGGCAGTCGACGGCCGGCCGGGTGTATGCGGCACACTGCGGCGGCAGCATCCCGACAGCCACCGGCTGCACGCCGAGCCCGTCGACGAGGGCAGGGACCTCGACGCACGCGTCCGCCGCGAGGTTCGAGATCAGGGTGCCGCCGCTGAGACCACGGGGATCGGCGTGGTTCATCACGTTGGCGACGATGCGCGCGGGCTCGCTGGTGGTCATGGCATGGATGATGACCGCGGCGTACTCGCCGCTGCGCTCGATCTCGAACGGCTCGCCCGCGTCGAGGCGGCGCTTGGTCTCGGCGTAGTCGTCGAGGTTGTGCGCGACCCGCGACAGGTACTCCCCGATCGGGACGTGGAACGGCTCGACCTGGCCCTTGGGGATGAACCACGGGTTGTACTCGGCGTGGTGCTCGGACGATTCGGTCGGGTAGAACCCGAAGCGCCCGAACAGGTCGGCTCGCACCAGGTCGTCCTCCGGCACCCGCCCCGCCTCGACAAACGCGGCGAGGTCCGGGTAGAGGTCCCGGCCACGGTGCTCCAGGCGGAGGATCCAGGCGAGGTGGTTGACGCCGGCGGACAGCGCGTCCACCTCCGCCACCGGGATGCCCAGGTACTCGGCCAGGCGGTGGACCGTCCAGTAGACGGAGTGGCACAGGCCGGTGACCGGCATCCCGATCGCCTCGTCGACCGCCCGGACGAGCATCCCCATCGGGTTGGTGTAGTTGAGCAGCATCGCGTCCGGACAGGCATCGGCCATGTCCGCGGCGATCCCGAGCACGACCGGGATCGTCCGCAGGCCGCGGAGCACGCCTCCGACGTTGATGGTGTCGTTGATCGTGTAGGCGAGGCCGTAGCGGCCCGGGATGTCGAAGTCCAGCTGGGTCGCCCGCGCGCCGCCGACCTGGATCGTGTTGATGACGAAGTCGGCCCCCTCGAGCGCCTCCCGGCGATCGAGGGACCCGGTGATGGCCGGTGTCGCGCCGAGAGCGCCCGCGGTCCAGGCCGCCATGCGCTGCGCCGTCCTGAGCCGGTCCGCGTCGATGTCGTGCATGACGAGCTCCGCCTCGCGGAGCTCGGGGTACGAGAGGATGTCGCCCAGCAGGTTCCGCGTGAACTCCACGCTGCCCGCCCCGACGAGCACGATCCTGGTCATGTTGCTGCCTCCCCGGCACCGAGGATATGGGTGAGTCCCTGGCTGTGGTATCGCTCGATCCAGTCGGGATGATCCGGATCGGCCCCCCGGCGGCGAGCGAGCGCGAACGCAAGCAGCGCGACCGGTGGCACGGCGGTGAGCGACGCGTGATCCTCGAGCGCCGCGGCCGGCAGCGGGAGCAGGCCCGATCCGCGGACCAGGGCCTCCGGTCCGACCTCGATGACATCGGCGCCCCATTGCGTGGCGTGCCCCAGGAGCTCGGCCATCGCGCCGCGGGCCGGTCCGGTGGGCGCAAGTCCGATGACCACGGCCGACGGTCCGAGCATCGTGGCGGCGCCCGAGGTCATCTCCCAGGTCTCGGCGCCCTCCGCGTGGACCAGGGCCATCTCCTTGAGCTTGAGCGCCGCCTCGAGCGCTGCGGGGTAGGCGAGCCCGCCCCCGGCGACGAACAGGTGTTCCCGGCCGACAAGGCGCTCCACGAGCTCCGGCACCAGCGCCTCCGCGGCGGCGATCGCCACCTGGGCGTGGTCCGCGGCCCGGGCGATCTCGTCCACCACCCCCGCGGCTCGATCGCCGTCCAGGAGCCCGAGCAGCACGAGCTCCGTGGCCACCAGCGTGCACGAGAAGGTCTTGGTCATCACCGGGACCGTGCTCGGTCCGCCCGCCGACAGGACCGTGCGGCTCGCCACGCGGGTGAGGGTCGATCCGGGGACGTGCACGATGCCGACCACCGGCGTGCGCCCACGCAACTCCTCGGCGACCGCGACGACGTCCCGGAACTCGCCGGACGAGGAGATCCCGACCACGGCATCTCTCGCGTCCAGGAGCGGACGGTAGAGCCGGAACTCCGCCGACGTGAGCGGGATCACGCCCGGATCATCCGGCCCGACGTGACGGCGATAGAGGGCCGCGGCGGCGAGGCAGGAGTGGAAGCTCGTCCCGTTGCCGATGAGGTAGACGCGGCGGACGTCCCGGCTGCGCAGGTCGTCCGCTGCCTCCCGGGCCGGCCGGAGCGAGTGCTCCACGGTGGCCCGGATCGCATCGGGTCCTTCCCGGATCTCGTCCGGGATCCTGCCCTTGATCATGACCAGCCTCCGTCGGACGGTGTCGGTTCGGCCGCGATGATCACGCGCACCCCGGCCTGCCTCACCGCCTCCAGGACGGCCGGCGGGACCGCGTCGTCGGTGACCAGCACGTCCACCTCCCCGAGCCCGAACACGAAGCCGGGCGCGACCTGGCGGAACTTCGAGGCATCCGCCAGCACGACCGCCGTGCGGGCGGTCCGGCGCAGGGCGCGGTCGATCAGGATCTCCGGGACCGAGTCGTTCATCAGGCCCTGGTCGACGCTGATGGCACCGATGCCCATGAACAGCGTGTCCGCCCGCAGCTCCCGCGTCGCGATCTCGGCCAGGTGACCGAGGATCGAGTGCATCTGCGGCCTGACGACGCCACCCAGGATGATGAGCTCGATCCCCGGGCGATCGAGCAGGACGTTCGCCACGTCGAGCGCGTTCGTGATGACCGTCAGCCGCCGGTCGACCAGCTGGCGCGCGAATTCGAGCGCCGTGCTCCCGCTGCCGATCGCGATGGTGGTCTCGTCCTGGACCAGCGCCGCGGCCGCGCGGGCGATCCGGCGCTTCGCCTCTCGAGCGGGATCGCCGTGGGCGACCGACGGTCCCGCGGCGGGCAGCGCGGCTCCACCGTAGGTCCGGACCAGCCGTCCCTCGCGGGCAAGCCGCCCGAGATCGCGCCGGATGGTGGACGGCGTCACACCAAGGCCATCCGCGAGCTGCGTGACGCTGACCCGTCCGTCTGCTCGCAGGCGATCGACAACGAGCGCTCGGCGCTCCACCTCCCGCATGTGCGGAACGATGGACGACTCCTGCTCGGTCTGTCAAGGGCTGTCGCGCAGTCTGCGCAGATTTCGCACCAGCTCTGCGCGGTTGATGTGCGAAGCTGCATCCACCCGGGCAAGGTGGGTCGGCGGGTCAGGGCTGGGAGGCGGCCTCGAGCGCAGACCGGACGGCGCCCAGCCGGAGCTCCCGGTCCTGGACGAACCGCTCGATCCCCGCCAGGATGTGGCCTTGGTCCAGGTGCGCCTCCTCGATGACCTCGTCCACGGAGCCGCCGGTACGCCAGCGATCGTCCCAGTCCGCGCCCAGCGAATACGCCTCCACGACCGGGCCCGAGGCCCAGTCGCGCATCAGGCGGACGGCCCCGTTGGTCACGACCATGGCGTCCAGGCGGGCCGCATCGGACGCGATGGACTCGCGGTAGGCGGGGTCCTGGAGCCGGAACAACCCCTCGCTCTGGGCGGCGACGACGCGCACGTTGAGCCCGCGCCGGTCCAGCTCCGGGAACAGCGCCACCAGGTTCTGGGTGGACAGCGTGCCGCGGACGAAGACCGTGCCCCCGCGAGGCAGACCGGCGCGGTACTCGCGGAGCACGTAGGCGCCCCGCGCGGCCTCGAGGTGCGACGGCATCCCCAGCGCCGCGCGGTCCGGCAGGGCGATCGGCGGGCGCGTCAGGTGCAGCACGACGATCGGCGCCGTGGTCCGGAACGCGGCGGCCAGCAGCACCGGGACCTCGTTGTACTCCCACGGGTGGAGCTCGATCACGTGCCCCGCCGGGAACAGCTGCATGACGCCCGGCTCGAAGATCCCGAAGTGGGTCCGGGAGTCCTCCGCGGTCTCGGGGCCGGAGTGCCCGGCCACGTACAGCAGCCGGCCCACCTTCAGCTCCGTGTCCTGGGCCAGCTGGCTGAACAGGCGGAGCGGCCCGTACTTGAGGTAGCTGAACGAGCCGTAGGTGGACATCGCGCCCCAGAACCCATCGAAGTAGGCGAACGGGTCGCCGGCCAGGTTGACCGATGCCAGACCCGCCAGCAGGCCCGCGTTGGTGAACTCGGTGATCTCCGTGGGCAGCAGGGGCCCGGTCGGGTTCGTGTCCCGCTCGTACCAGCCGCCGCCGTCGAGGCCGTCAAAGCCGTGACCGAACCCGGCGAGGTTGGTGGACTCCGCGAGGTCCGCAGACGCGGCGACGAACAGCGGGCGCCCGTGGTCGCGGCGCGCGATGCCGTTGATCCACCCCGCCCAGGCTGCCAGGCCAGCGCGATTGGGCACCTTCTCGCCGGGCTCGCGCCACATGGACGCCGGGTAGGCGGAGGGGTCGAACAGCCGCGCATCGTCGAAGACACCGGCAGAGCCCGCGGGAAGCCGGTATCCCGGGACCTTCTCCGGGACCGTCGCGGCGATCGCCAGCAGCCGGTCCGAGAGCCAGCGAACCATCGCCGGGTCCCGGCGGATGACGGACAGGGCGACATCGAGGTTCGCCCGCGCCTGGTCCTGGCGGGGGGG
>DATCGK010000139.1:0-3666 GCA_036508975.1 Candidatus Limnocylindrales bacterium | reverse complement strand
CCCGAGGCCGCGGTCCGGAACGCCTACTTCGTGCCCCGCACCTGCATGCAGTGCGAGAACCCGCCGTGCACCTGGGTCTGCCCGGTCAGCGCGACGTACAGGACCCCTGACGGGGTCGTCCTCGTGGACGAGAAGCGTTGCATCGGCTGCGGGTACTGCGTCGTGGCCTGCCCGTACGGCGCCCGGTACATGGTCCCCGCCGGTGAAACCACGCCGAAGGGCGTGGCCGGGGTGGTCGACAAGTGCACGTTCTGCTACCACCGGATCACCCGCGGCATGCTCCCGGCGTGCGCGGAGGTCTGCCCGGTCAACGCGCGGATCTTCGGGGACCGCAACGACCCGAACAGCGCGGTGAGCATCGCCATCGACCAGAAGCGGGTCCGGGCGATGAAGCCCGCGCTGGGCACCCGGCCGCGCGTCTTCTACACGGGTCTCGAAGGCGAGGTCGACTGATCATGTCCGTGCGCCTGGCCGATCGCGAGCTCCCCACCGATCCGCGCGAGATCGCGCGCGCCGTGCGGCACCGTGTCGAGGCCACGCCACGCCCGCTCAGGATCTGGTACACGGTCCTGCTCGTGCTCTGCGCCGTCGGGGCCGTCGGCGCCGTCCTGTGCCTGCCCCCCGGCTGGGAAGTCCTGGGCACCCGCCCCACCTTCGAGTGGGGGATCCTCATCTCGGCCTACGTCTTCTTCGCGATCACGACGAGCGGGCTCTGCCTGGCGTCGTCGCTGGGCACGGTCTTCGGCATCGAGATGTTCATCCCGCTCGAGAAGCGCCACGCGATCCTCGCCCTGCTCTGCCTCGTGACCGCGTTCGGGGTCATCGCCCTTGACCTCCAGTACCCGGTCCGGATGGTGCTCGGGGCGGTCCTCAGCCCATCTCCGCTCTCGCCGATGTGGTGGATGGGGGTCTTCTACGGGGCCTACCTGGTGTTCCTGATCGTCGAGGTCACGAGCATGTTCACGGGGCGCTGGCAGATCCATCGGGTCGCCTGCGTGCTCTCTTCGATCACCGCGATCATCGCGCCCACCACCCTTGGCGCGGTCTTCGGCGTCCTCTCGTCTCGCCCGTACTGGCACGGCGCGTTCACGCCCCCGGCCATGATGGCGGCGGCGCTGCTGTCGGGCGTCGCGCTGCTGGGGATCATCTTCGCCTGCGTCCATCGCTTCCGGCTGGCCGGCTTCGAACGCGTGGGAGCGCTCGCGATCCCGGCGATCCGGCTCCTCCTCACGATCATCCTCGCCGTGACGGTGCTGGTCGTTGGGTGGGACACGGCATGGGGCCTCTACGGGGATGTGCCCGGACTGTCCGATGCGACCGCCGCCATCCTCGTTGGGCCCCTGGCCCTGCCGTTCTGGATCGTCCGGGTCTTCCTGGGACTAATCGTGCCGCTGGCCCTGCTGGCGCTCCCCCGGACCCGGACCCCGGCCGGCCTGTTCGCGGCCTCGTGCCTCGTCTTCGTCGGCGTCTTCGCCGACCGCGCGATCTTCGTGTCCGCCGGCCAGGTCGCGCCCGCGACGGCGGTCGCCGGCGTCCTGCCTGCGCCGTTCGCGACGTACATCCCGTCACTCGTCGAGATCAGCGTGGTCGTCGGGGCGCTCGCCTTCCTTGCCCTCGTCTACACGATCGCCGAGCTGCACCTGCCGATGGGCGAGCACCAGGGGCACCTGGCCGGTGCGTTCCTCGGCTCGGGCACCCCGGTCACGGCCGCCGGAGTGGCCGCCGGCACGGCCGCCGGCCCGGCCACCAGCCCGGCCGCGGGCGCCGAGGAACCGGCGGCGGGCGGACGTTCGGCGCCGCTCGCCGACATCGGCGGCGGTGTCCTGTGACGGCAACGCGAACCCGGCGCGTCGTCATCGCGGTCGTCGCGATCGTCGCCGCGGTGGCGCTCGGGGCTGCGCTCGGCATCGGGATTGCCAGCTCCGGCCTCGTCGACACGCTGGTCGCGCGCGCGCAGCGGGCCACGGTAGCCCCCGCCACCCCGACGGCGGCCCCGGCCGCGTCTCAGGCCGCGAGCGCCGCGTCGCCCACCGTGCCCGGCGCGCCGCCGTCCGCGCCGCCCCTGGCCGTGACGCTGGTGATGCCGGCCGGCGCCGATTGCCTCGGCTGTCACACGACCGCCGCAGGCGGCGTCGGGACCGCCACGGTGCCGCCCATCGGCCATCCCCTGGCGGGCTGGACGGCCTGCACCTCGTGCCACGCCAACGACAGCCTGGTCAAGACCGCGCCCGGGCATTCCGGCATCCATGCCGACCAGTGCCTCCTCTGCCACACGGCCACGACACCGGCAGCCGTGGATCGCCCGCACTCCGCCCGGCAGGACGTGCCTTGCCTCTCCTGTCATGGGAAGACGGCGCCGCTGCCCGACAGCATGAAGAACCGCTCCGAGACCACCTGCTGGCTCTGCCATCCTTCGGCGGCCGTGCAGGCGCCGCCCTACCCGCATCCCACACCCACCGACGGCATCTGCCTGACCTGTCACAGCGCCGCCAGGCTGGGGGCGCTCCCCGCCGACCATGCCGACCGCACGAACAGCATGTGCTCGGCCTGCCACGGTCCAGCCGCGAGCCAGCCGCCCAAGGCGCCCCACGACCTGGCTTCACGGGCCGGCATGTGCGCCTTCTGCCACCTCGCGGGAGCGCCAGCCCAGTAGCCCGGAAGCCGAGCCCGGCGGCCGCGCGTGCCGCGCGCGACGTCAGAGGTCGGCGATGTCGATGAGGCCGCGCCGGATCGCGTACTTGAGCAGCTCCACCCGATCGTGGAAGCCGAGCTTCTCCATGACGTTGGCCCGATAGCTGTGGATGGTCCCCTCGGACAGGTGGAGCGTCCGGGCGATCTCCCGGTTGGTATGGCCGATTGCGGCCAGGAGCAGGACCTCCTGCTCGCGCTCGCTCAGGTCCTCGTACCGATCCTCGAGCGCGCCCTGCGGGGACTTGAGGACGTACGTGTTGACCATGCGGGTCACGATCGACGGGCTCACGTAGGTCTGGCCGCGGGCCACGGACCGCAGCGCCGTGACGACGTCCGCCGCCCGCGCCTCCCGGGTGAGGAAACCGTCGGCCCCGGCCCTGATCGCGAGCGAGAACTGCTCGCTGCTGCTCCGGCACTCCAGGGCCAGGATCTTCGCGGCCGGCCTGGCGGCCCGGATCGACTCGATGGACTGGAACGACGTGCACCCGGAGCGGTCGAACGGGAGGCACTCCGCGATCACCACGTCGGCAACCGACCGAGCCACCTCGTCGCCCAACGCCTGGGGGCTCTCGACCTCGCCGATCACCTCCATGTCCTGCTCGGCGTCGATGACCTCGCGCAGCCCGGCGTTGAGCATCGGGAACTCGAAGATGGCCAGGAGCACGCCCAGCTTCATCCCGTTCCCCGGTTTCGGCCCATTCGATCGCAGCGTCACGGGCGTGCGCCCGTCGCGGACGCGACCAGCGGCCAGCGGACCCCCTCGGATACCGCACCCGTGGAATTCGTGTTGAAGGGCGCGGTCACCGGCAGCACCTTGTCCGCGTGGCAGCGCGCGCAGTAGACCGGCTGGTGGCAATAGGCGCACGCCTGGTTGCCCTGGTTGCGGATGACCTGGGCATGGTTCGTCATCATCTGCTCGTGCTGCACGGTCACTGCCCCCGTCTTGTGGCAGTTGACGCAGTAGTCACGGGCATG
>DATCGK010000138.1:0-9463 GCA_036508975.1 Candidatus Limnocylindrales bacterium | reverse complement strand
CGTCAGCTCCTGGAGGGCCACGAGGTCCGCTCCGGACCCGGTGATGCCGATCACGGTGTCGGCCGCCGTCCGGGACCCGGCCGCGAGGTTCCACGTCATGACCTGGAGCTCACGCGAGCCCGTGTTCCCGCCGGTCGTCGCCGTCGGGGTTGGGGACCACCACTCGCCGCCCAGCCGTACCACCGCGACCACGATCATCACCGCCCCGACCAGGCGGATCCGCGCGCCGGCGGATCCGGATCCCAGCGACGTCAGGATGGCCAGCAGCCCAGCCACCGCGCCGAACGCCAGCAGGTAGGTCTCGACCACGGCCCCCAGCGCCGGCGGTCCCTCCTGCGGCCGCAGCACCACGTTGACGGCGACCTCGAGCAGGACGAGGACCGCGATCGCGGCGAGGGCGGTGGGCACGATCCGGCGCATCACGGCGCCGGGCAACGGCGCATCACGGGACGGTCCGTCGCATCATCGGACGGTCCGTCGCATCATCGGTTCGCCTCCCGCATCACGCCATCGACTCCCGTCAGGGCGGGGCCGATCCTCGCGCCGACCCTTCGGCCGTGCCTATGCCCGGACCGATGACGTATTGTGGCGCGCGACGCGCGCGGTTGCCGGCCGGATCGTTGACGGCTCGCCCGCGGGCGGCGCGACCGATGGTGGCAGATGGACCTCGCAGCACGACCAGGGCAGCCCACGCTCCGGATGTCGTCCGGTGAGACGGCCCCGGCCATTCGGCTCACGATCGACGGGCGCCCGGTCGCGGCCCGACCCGGCCAGACCGTCCTCCAGGTCGCCCGCGAGCAGGGCGCGTATGTGCCCAGCCTGTGCTACCACCCCCGGCTCGGGCAGGCCGGCCTGTGCCGCGTCTGTGTCGCCGAGGTCGAGGGGATGAACGGCCTCCAGACCACCTGCACGCTGCCGGTCCGTGAGGGCATGGAGGTCCGCACCAGCACTGCGCTCGTCCAGGAAGCACGGCGGATGAACGTGGAGCTGCTGCTCGCCTCCGGTGTACACGACTGCCTGGCCTGCGAGGCGACGGGGCGCTGCGAGCTCCAGGACGCGGCGTACCGGCTCGGCATCGAGCGCCCCTCGTTCCCGGTGAGCGCCGGACAGCGGTCGGTCGACGCGTCGAGCGAGTTCATCATCCGTGAGCCCGACAAGTGCATCCATTGCTTCCGGTGCATCCGCGGCTGCAATGACCTCGTCGTCAACGAGGTCCTCGACATGGGTTACCGGGGCGCCAGGTCGGTCGTCGTCTGCGACAACGACCTCCCGATGGGCCAGTCGTCGTGCGTCCACTGCGGCGAGTGCGTGCAGCTCTGCCCGACCGGTGCCCTCACGGAGAAGAAGGCCGTCGGCATGGGCCGTCCCTGGGAGCTGGACCGGGTACGGACGACCTGCCCCTACTGCGGCGTCGGCTGCCAGATGGAGCTCCACGTCGACCGCGCGGCCAACCGGATCGTCCGGGTCACCGGCGTGGAGGGCAAGCCGCCCAACGACGGGATGCTGTGCCTCAAGGGCCGGTTCGCCTACGACTTCTCGTCCAGCCCGGACCGCCTGACCACGCCGCTCCTGCGACGGACACGTGACATGCCGCTCGAGCCGGTGAGCTGGGACGAGGCACTCGACTACACGGCGGAGAGGCTGGCCGGGATCCGCGAACGCCACGGGCCGGATGCCATCGGCGTTATCGCCTGCGCCCGAACGACCAATGAGAACAACTACGCGGCGATGAAGTTCGCCCGGGCGGCGATCGGCACCAACAACATCGATCACTGCGCGAGAACGTGACACGCTCCCACTGTCGCCGGTCTGGCGACCACATTCGGATCAGGGGCCATGACCAACTCGATCCAGGAGATCGAGCAGGCGAAGGTGCTGCTGGTCATCGGCTCTAACACCACCGAGGCCCACCCGGTCATCTCGTACTACATGAAGCGGGCCCACAAGCGGGGCGCGACGCTGATCGTGTGCGATCCTCGGACCATCGACCTGTGCCGCTGGGCCGACATCCACGTCCAGCACCGGATCGGCTCCGACATCGCCCTCATCAACGGGCTGATGCACGAGATCATCGACCAGGGGTGGGCGGACGAGGCGTTCATCGAGCAGCACACCGAGGGCTTCGAGGCCCTGCGCGAGACCGTCGAGCGCTACCCGGTTGAGCGGGCCAGCGAGATCACCGGCGTCCCCGCCGATGTGATCCGGCGGGTTGCCCGGGCCCTGGGCGAGGCGGAGTCAGCCGGCGTCTACTACACCCTGGGCATCACCGAGCACATCTCCGGGACCGCCAATGTCGAGGCGCTGGCGGACCTGCAGATGCTCCTGGGCAACCTCGGCAAGCCCAGCGCGGGGCTGAACCCGCTCCGCGGCCAGAACAACGTGCAGGGGGCGTGCGACGTCGGGGCGCTTCCCGACGTCTACCAGAACTATCAGGCCGTTGACAGCCCGGAGGTCGCCGCGAAGTTCGAGCAGGCCTGGGGCCGCCCGGGGCTGTCCACCCAGGTCGGCCGCAACATCCCCTCGATGCTCAGCGGGCTCGAGGACGGCAGCCTGCGGGCGCTGTACGTGTTCGGCGAGAACATCGTGATGAGCGAGCCGAACACCAACCGAACGATCGCGCTCCTCGAGGCCGCGGAGCTGGTCATCGTGAACGACATCTTCGAGACGGAGACGACCCCCTTCGCCGACGTCGTGTTCCCGGCCACGTCCTGGGCCGAGGCTGACGGCACCTACACGAACACCGAGCGCCGCGTGCAGCGCGTGCGCCCCGCGCTGCGGCCGCCGGGCGACGCCCGGGACGACTGGTGGATCTTCGCCGAGCTCGCCAGGCGACTGGGGCACGACCTGGGGTTCTCGGGTCCCGCGGGCATCTGGGAGGAGTTGCGCGAGCTGGGCACCAGCTACCACGGCATCACCTGGGAGCGGTGCGACGACGTCGGCGTGCAGTGGCCGGCGCCCACCCTGGATCACCCGGGCACGCCGTACCTCCACGTGGGCGGGCAGTTCACCCGCGGCAGGGGACGATTCGTCCCGGTCGAGTGGGTGCCCCCGTATGAGCTGCCGGACGAGGAGTACCCGCTCATCCTCAGCACCGGACGTCGGCTCTGGCACTACCACGCCGGCAGCCAGACCCACCGGTCGGCCGGCTTCGACGAGGTGTTTGGGGAGGAGCTGATCGAGATCAGCCCGGCCGACGCCGAGCGCCTCGGGATCGCCGACCACGAGATGGTCCGGGTGACGTCCCGGCGCGGCTCGGTCGACCTCCGGGCGTGGGTCACCCACCGGTCTCCGCCGGGCGTCTGCTGGATGGCGTTCCACTTCGCCGAGGCGCACGCCAACGTCCTGACCACGGAGGCGGGGGACCCGACCACCCAGACCCCGGAGCTGAAGCACTGCGCGATCCGGGTGGAGAAGCTGCCCCAGGCCGGGGAGGTGTCCCGGTGACCGCGACCCGGGATACCGCCCAGCGCACAGCGACCGAGTGGCGCGAGGAGATCGCGCGGCGCTTCCCGTCCGACCCCAGCCTGGTGATCCCCGTTCTCCAGTTCGTCCACGATGAGGCCGGCTACCTGCCCGAGGCGGCGACGCAGGCCGCTGCCGAGCACCTCCGAGTGTCCGCGAGCCGGATCTTCGGCGTGGCCAGCTTCTACTCCCAGTTCCACTTCGAGCCGCGTGGGGCCCACACGGTCACCGTCTGTCGGGGCACCGCGTGCCACGTCCGGGGCAGCGGGTCGGTGCTCCGCCAGCTGGAGGAGCACCTCGGCGTCCGGGCCGGGGGCACGACGCCCGACCGGCAGGTCACCCTGGAGACGGTTGCCTGCTTCGGGTCGTGCGCGCTGGCGCCGGTGGTCGTTGGCGACGGCCGCGTCCACGGACGCCAGACCGGGTCAAAGGCACGGGTCCTCGTCGATGCGATGCGCGGCACGGTGCGGGAACGAGGCGCCCCCGCGGCCGCGCCCGACCTGCCGGAGAGCCACCCCGGTGCCCCGCCCACGACGGCGGGCACGGTCGATCTCGACCAGCGGATCGAGGAGGCCCGGGAAGCGTGGCAGCGCCTCCGGGCGAGCGACCGGCCGGTCATCGCCGTGGGCATGGCCACCTGCGGCCTGGCGGCAGGAGCCGGCGAGGTCGTCGACGCGTTACGGGCGGAGCTGGCCAGGCTCGGGGTCTCTGCGCAGATCGTCCCGGTGGGGTGCGTCGGCATGTGCTTCGCCGAGCCGCTGATCGAGATCCAGGCGCCGGGACTGCCGCGGGTCACCTACCAGCGCGTCTCGCCCGGCACGATCGGCGAGATCCTCGAGGGCCACCTACTGCGCGGCGAACCGTCGGCGCGGCACGTGCTCGGCACCTCCGGTGATGCGGTGCTCCCAGGCCTCCCGCGCCTGGCCGACCTCCCGCTCCTGCGCCTCCAGGTCCGCAACGCTCTTCGAAACTGCGGTGTCATCGACCCGACCAGCGTGGACCACTACCTCGCGCGCGACGGGTACGCCGGTCTGCGGCGAGCCCTCGCCATGACGCCCGACGAGGTCATCGCCGAGGTCAAGGCCTCCGGCCTCCGGGGACGCGGCGGGGGCGGCTTCCCCACCGGCGCGAAGTGGGAGTTCTGCCGCGCGGCGCCCGGGAGCACGAAGTACGTCATCTGCAACGCAGACGAGGGCGACCCCGGGGCGTTCATGGACCGCTCCGTGCTGGAGGGTGATCCCCACGCGGTCCTCGAGGGTCTGTGCATTGCCGGCTACGCGATCGGCGCGAGCCGCGGGTACGTCTACGTGCGGGCGGAGTACCCCCTCGCCGTCGCCCGCCTCGACACCGCGCTGCGCCAGATGCGGGAGCTGGGGCTGCTGGGCGCGGACCTCCTGGGGAGCGGCTTCGCCTTCGACATCGAGGTCAAGCAGGGGGCCGGTGCCTTCGTCTGCGGCGAGGAGACGGCGCTGATCGCCAGCATCGAGGGCCGGCGCGGCATGCCCCGCCCCCGGCCCCCGTTCCCGGCGACGAGAGGCCTGTTCGGCCAGCCGTCGAACATCAACAACGTGGAGACGCTGGCCAACGTGCCGGCCATCCTCCGCGAGGGCGCCGCCTGGTTCGCCGGCTTTGGCACCGCCACCAGCAAGGGAACGAAGACGTTCGCCCTGACGGGCAAGATCAACCGGCCAGGCCTCATCGAGGTGCCGATGGGGATCACCCTGGGCGAGGTGGTCCGCGACATCGGAGGCGGCATCCTGGGCGGCGGCAGGTTCAAGGCAGCCCAGACCGGCGGCCCATCGGGCGGCTGCCTGCCCGCCCAGCTCCTCGACCTGCCGATCGACTACGAGCGTCTCAAGGAGGCCGGGTCGATCATGGGCTCCGGCGGCCTCGTGATCATGGACGAGACCACCTGCATGGTGGATCTCGCCCGCTACTTCCTGACCTTCACGGAGAGCGAGTCGTGTGGCAAGTGCACGCCGTGCCGCGAGGGGACGGGCCGGATGCTGGAGATCCTCGAGCGGATCTGCACCGGCCAGGGACGGCCCGAGGACATCCCGATGCTCGAGCAGCTGGGGCGGGTCGTGAAGGCCACCTCGCTGTGCGGCCTCGGCCAGACGGCCCCCAACCCGGTCCTCACCACCCTCCAGTACTTCCGCGAGGAATACGAGGAGCACGTCGAGCAGCGGTACTGCCGGGCCGGGACGTGCGCGCGGCTCGTCGTGGCACCGTGCACCAGCCTGTGCCCAGCCGGCGTGGAGGCCCACCGCTACGTCCGGGAGGTCAGCCAGGGCAACTTCGAGGACGCCTACCTCGTCGTCCGCGAAAAGCTGCCCCTGCCGTCCGTGTGCGGGGTGGTCTGCTTCCACCCCTGCGAGCGGTCCTGCCGGCGCGGCGAGCTGGACGAGCGGATCGCGATCCGCGCCCTCAAGGACGCGGCCGTCCGGTTCGGTGGCGGGGCCGAGGCGCGCGTCCCGCCCGCGACCCGCCGCCCGTCGGGGAAGTCGGTCGCGGTCATCGGGTCCGGTCCGGCCGGCCTGACAGCCGCCTACTACCTCGCCAGGACGGGTGGCCACGCCGTCACCGTGTACGAGGCGCTGCCCAGGCCCGGCGGCATGCTGCGCTACGGGATCCCGCGCTACCGCTTGGCCGACGCGGTCCTGGAGCGCGACCTGGCCATCATCACGGCCGCCGGCGTCCGGATCGAGACGAACGCGGAGATCCGCTCCCTCGACGCGCTCCGGGAGCGGGGCCACGACGCGATCTTCCTGTCGTCCGGCGCGCACGTGAGCGACTCGCTCGGTGACGAGACGCAGGTGCTGGAAGGCGTGACCGACTGCGTCCAGCTCCTCCGCGACGTGGCATCCGGGGTGCCGGTGGAGGTCGGGCGGCGGGTCGCCGTCGTGGGCGGCGGCAACACGGCGATCGACGCTGCGCGAACGGCACTGCGCATGGGCGCAGACGAGGTGACGATCCTCTACCGCCGGGACCGGGACGCGATGCCGGCCGACGAGCACGAGATCACGCAGGCGCTGCTGGAGGGCGTGCGCCTCGAGACGCTGGTGGCACCGGTGTCCGTCCGGCGCGTGGACGGCGGTCTCGACGTCACCTGCCTGCGGATCCGGCTGGGGGCGATCGACGCGAGCGGGCGGCGCCGCCCCGAGCCGATCGCCGGCAGCGAGCACGCCGCCTGCTACGACACGGTGCTGTCCGCCGTCGGCCAGCACCCGGCGGTGCCCCCGGAGTGGGGCGTGGAGGTGGGGGCCGGATACCGGATCCAGGTCCTCCCGGGCTCCCTTCGGACGGCTGTCGAGGGCGTGTTCGCCGGCGGCGACGCGGTCCTCGGTCCCGCCTCGGTGATTGCCGCGATGACCCACGGGCGGGCCGCCGCCCAGGAGATCGACCGGTACCTCGGCGGCAGCGGCGACATCGACGAGCACCTGGCCGCGCCCGAGATCCTCAGCGAGCTGCCGCCGATGCCGGTCGAGACCGAGGACCGGTTCCGGCCGCCGATGCCGATCAGCGACCTGCGGACGAGGTTCCGGTCCTTCTCCGAGGTGGAGCTCGGCTACTCGCGCCAGGACGCCATCGAGGAGGCGAGCCGCTGCCTCCGCTGCGACCTCCGGGAGGTGTAGCGGGTCGAAGGTGGCGGCGCGTACGAGCGGCGTGGTCAGGCGGACGTACTCCTCCGGCACTGGCCTACCTCGAGGGTGGGGTCCGATCGGGAGAGTGCAGGGCGCCGGGGCAAGCGCCGGAGAACCTCGGCGGACCGCACGGTGGCGACCGCCGCCAGCGGCCCCGAACCCGGTGCGCGGTGCGGGCCCAGCCGGTCGGTGACGCGGGCCCGGTGGTAGCGTCGTGCCAAGTCACGGCGCGGGGCGACGGCGAATCGGGACGGATGCGCCCACCCAGCTGCCACGAACCGGAGCCGCCACCGATGCCGACCCTCCTGCGCGTCCTCTCCGACGCCGATGTCGCCGCGATCCACGAGCAGTCCGTGACGGTCCTGGAGAGGACCGGCATGCGCATCGATTCCGAGCGCGCCCGACGGATCCTCGAGAGCGCAGGCGCCCGGGTGGACGAGGGCGAGCGTCGCGTGCGCTTCCCGCGGGCGCTGGTGGAGGCATCGCTGGCGTCTGCGCCGAAGCAGTTCTCGCTCGGTGGCCGCCGCCCCGGTTTCAGCCTGGCCATGAACGCCGGCGAGTGCACGCTGATCCCGGACGGCGAGTCCACGATGTTCTACGACACGGCCACCGGCGTCCGCCGCGCGCCCACATTGGACGACTGGGCCGCTGCCACGAAGCTCGTGGACTCGATGGACGAGGTGGGCGCCTACTGGCGCATGGTCAACTCCTCGATCGACGGCGCCGGACCCGGGCCGGCCGTCGCCCACTGGGCGCAGGCGTTTGGCCTGTTCTCGAAGCACATCCAGGCCGAGATCGCGGCACCCGAGGACGCGCCGTGGCTGCTGGAGCTGCTGGCCACCATCTTCGGTGGCCGCGAGGCCGTCCGGCGGGACCACCCGTTCTCGGTCCTGTTCTGCCCGGTCTCACCGCTGGCCATCGAGGAACGGCACGTCGACGGCTACCTCGCCACGGCCGGCTGGGACATCCCGATCGCCATCATGCCGATGCCGATGATGGGCAGCTCGGCCCCGACAGGACTGCGGTCCACCGTGGTCTCCGGCAACGCGGAGGTCCTGGGGACCATCTGCCTCGTGCAGGCCGCGTCCCCCGGCACGCCGGTCATCTACGCGCCGGCGCTGGCGGCGATGGAGCCGCGCACGGGTCGATGGGGTGGTGGCAGCCCGGAGCACTCGCTGCTGGGCGCCGCGACGACCGAGATGGGGCGCTTCTACGGTCTGCCCGTCACGGCCTCGAACGGCGGCACGGACCACTTCGTGGCCGGGGTCCAGGCGTCGTACGAGCGGACGCTCAACTGGGTCCTGCCGGTGATGTCATGGCCGGACATCATGATCGGGCCTGGGTCGCTGGGTGGCGCGTCCACCCTGTGCCTCGAGCAGATGGTCATCGACGTCGAGGTGTACCGGATGTGCCGCCGCCTCCGGTCCGGGATCGGCGCTGGCGTTGGCGAGGCCGACGTGGTGTCGGCGCTCGACGAGGTCGGGCCCGTGGGCGACTTCCTGGGCCGTACGGCCACCCGTGATGCCGTTCGCGGCGGCGAGTTCTTCCTGCCCAAGCTCGGCTACCACGGTACCTTCGACCGCTGGGAGGCTGCCGGCCGTCCCGACGTCCTGGGCCAGGCCCGCGAGGTCGCCTGGAAGGCGATCGACGGTCACACGCCGCTCCCGTTCGCGGATGGCGTGGCGGAGGAGCTGGGGCGGCTGGAGCAGCGGGCCCGCGCGGCGACGGCGGCCCGGCGGTAGCGGAGCCTCGAACGATGCGGTACGAGGCGGCGTTCCTCTCCCCTGACGAGCAGGCTCGGGTCCACGAGAAGTCTCTGCGGATCCTGTCCGAGGTCGGGGTCAGGGTCCACGGTGACGTCGCGCTGCCGCGTCCTGCGCATGGGCCAGGGTTTGGACGGGCGCGCGGGGGCGGGGCTGCTCGACGACATCGCCGAGGTGGGCCCGGGCGGGAACTTCCTCGCGATGCCCGCGACCCGGACGGCGGTGCGCAGCGGCGAGTTCTACGAGCCGGCGCTGATAAGCCGCGCGCACTGCGACGCGTGGCACGCCCTCGGCAAGCCAAGGATGTACGAGCGGGCGCGGGATCGGGCACTGGCCCGGTGACCCATGAAGGCGTCTGAACTTGGCTAGCGAAGCGCGACGCCTGGCAGGCCGCTCTCGACGGTCTCTTCGACGACGCCGACTCGCCACGACGCCACGCCGGCCGCCAGGAGGGCGGCTTCGACCGCCTCGACCGCCGAGGCCGGCACCGACGCCAGCAGGCCGCCGGAGGTCTGCGGGTCGTGCGCGAGGGCGACCGCCTCCGGGGACACCCCGGCCTCGACCGCCAGCGCCGGCGCCGTGAACCGCCGGTTG
>DATCGK010000137.1:0-7690 GCA_036508975.1 Candidatus Limnocylindrales bacterium | reverse complement strand
GCGGCCGAGTATGCCCAGTCGATCGGCGCCAAGACGGTGGTGATCTTTGCCACCCAGGTCGCAGGCTTCCAGATTGCGGCCAACGCGGCCGAGAAGTCTGCCCCGCTCATGGGCATGACGGTCCTGGCGCGCATCGACGAGCAGCCCGAGTTGCCCTCCTACGCAGCCGTCGCCCAGAAGATCGCCCAGTTCAAGCCGGACGCCGTCATCGTCCAGGCGGGCTCCGTGGAATCGGCCACCCTCATCACGCAGGCGGCCGAGGCCGGCCTGTCGCTCAACTGGATCGGCGAGACCGGGTGGAGCCAGGCCGAGTTCATGAACAAGCTGGCCAAGACGGTCTCATCGCAGAAGGCGATCGGCTACGCCGCCTTCTCGCCCAACACCACGACCCCGGCGTGGACCTTCTACCAGCCGCTGCGCGACGCGTGGGTCGCCAAGTCCGGCGTCGATGCCTCGGCGTACTACGGGGCGGACAACCCCTATGCCTTCTCGGCCTATGACGTCCTGGTCCAGACGGCCCTGGCCGTCGAGATGGCAGGCTCCTACAAGGCGAGTGCCTGGGCGCCGGCCATGTTCAAGGTCGGCGACCCGCCCGGAGACAAGTGCTCCACCTACGCGGACTGCCTGAAGTTGATCCGCGAGGGCAAGGACATCGACTACGACGGCGTCACCGGCCCGGGCACGTACACCACCGGCGGCGTCAACGCCGTCACCCCCACGTACACGGGGTTTGGTCCGGACGGAAAGCCCCTCCCGCCGGTGCTCCTCGATCCCCAGCTGGCCCTGACCACCCTCGACAAGGTCAAGACCACGGCCACGTGCACCCCCGAGAACCCGCCCAACAAGTGCACGTACTAGGGGCAAGAAACCCGACTGAGCAGCGCTGACGCCTGCCGCAGTCGCGGCCCTCACGTCACGACGGCCCCGGGTCCGCCCGGGGCCGTCGTCCGTTTCCGGCCTTGACCTCGATGCCATGTACGTCGTATCCTCGATAATCGATTATTGGTCCGCGGCGGCCCGCCCGCCCGACGATGAGGTGCCTCGATGATCAAGCGCGTGGCCCGCGAAGAGGCGGAGATCGTCCCGCTGCCAGGCAGGGTCTGGCACTCCTACTTCGGGCCGATGAATGGCATCTCCGAGCTGGTATCGCTCGGTGTGTCCGTGTACCCGCCCGGCTCCAGGCCGGAGGGCCACGTGCACGCGGCCGAGGAGGAGACGATCTACTGCACCGCCGGCCGCGGCCGGATCGTGACGCCCGACGAGACCGCCGACGTGTGGCCCGGCGTCGTCGTCCACGTGTCACCCGGCACGTTCCACGCGACCGAGGCGGACGGCCCGGAGCCGCTCGAGCTCCTGTGCCTGTTCTCCCCGCCCGTGGTCTCCGGCTCGTACGAGAAGGAGGGCGCCTGATGAGCACCGGCGACGCCGTTTCCGTGCCCCCCGAGCCCGACGCCGCCGAGATCGCGCGCCTCGAGGAGGCGGCCCGCCGCATCCGCGTGGAGCTCGTGCGTGCCGTCAACCATGCCCGGGCCGGCCACCTCGGCGGTCCTCTCTCGGCCGCCGATATCCTGGCTGCGCTCTACTTCTCGGTCCTGCGGATCCGGCCGGACGAGCCCGGCTGGGCCGACCGGGACCGCTTCATCCTGTCCAAGGGCCACTCCTCGATCGGCCTCTACGCCGCGATGGCGCTCCGGGGCTACTTCCCGGTCGAGGAGCTGCTGACGTTCGATGCCGCCCATTCGCGGCTCCAGGGCCATCCCGACATGACCCGTCTGCCGGGCCTCGACATGTCCAGCGGGTCGCTTGGCATGGGGATCTCCGCCGCGATGGGCATGGCGCTGGGCGCCCGTCTGACCGGCCGCGAAATCCGGGCCTGGGTGATGCTCGGCGACGGCGAGTGCCAGGAGGGCGAGGTCTGGGAGGCGGCGATGGCCGCGTCCCGTTATCACCTGGACAACCTGGTCGCGATCATCGACCACAACAAGCTCCAGCAGTACGGCTGGCCGGGCGACGGACCGGACGGGCGGATTCCGCCCCAGGTCCCCGGCGAGCTGGCCGGCAAGTGGGCCGCCTTCGGGTGGCGCGTCCTCGAGGCGGACGGTCACGACATGCCGGCCGTCCTGCGCGTGCTGCGCGAGGCCGAGCGGGGCGACGGGCGCCCCACCGCGATCGTCGCCCACACCGTGAAGGGCAAGGGGGTCTCCTACATGGAGGGCCACTACTTCTGGCACACGCGGGCGATCAGGCCCGAGGAGTTCGAGATCGCGATGGCCGAGCTCGGCGAGCCAATGGCCGGGAACGGGGCCGCCCGATGACGCTGCCGATGGGCCGCGCGATGCGCGAGATCTTCGGGGAGACGGTGGCCGCCCTGGCCGATGAGGATCCGCGGATCGTGATGCTGGACGCCGACGTCGCCTCCAGCACGCGAGCCGACATCTTCGAGAAGGCGCACCCGGACCGCTACCTCCAGATGGGCATCGCCGAGCAGAACATGATGGGCGTGGCCGCGGGCTTGGCCACGATGGGTCTGATCCCGTTCGTCAGCACGTTCGTCTCGTTCGCCGTCGTGCGGCCGCTGGACCAGGTCCGGGTGCTGATCGCCCAGACGGGCGCCAACGTGAAGATCACGCCCGGCTACGCCGGGATGTTCACGGGCCAGACGGGGATGAGCCACATCATCGTGGACGACCTCGCGATCATGCGGGTCATGCCGGGCATGGTCACCGTGGCGCCGGCGGACGACGTGGAGGCGGACCTCGCCCTGCGCTGGGCGGCGTCCTACCAGGGGCCGTGCTACGTACGCATCGTGCGAGACGCGACGCAGCGACTGTTCGATTCGAGCTACCGCTTCGCGTTCGGCAAGGCGGTCGTGGTCCGCGAGGGACGCGACGTGACGCTGATGGCCACCGGGACGCAGACGCCACGCGTGGTCGATGCGGCCGAGCTGCTGGCGGCCCGGGGAGTCGATGCTCACGTGCTTCACGTGCCGACGATCAAGCCGCTCGACACGGAGGCGATCGTCGCTGCCGCGGAACGGACTGGTCGCGTGGTCACCGTCGAGGAGCACACGGTGCTCGGCGGGCTGGGCGGCGCGGTGGCCGAGGTGCTGGGCGAGCATCGCCCCACGCAGCTCAACCGGATCGGGCTCCAGGACACGTACGTCCAGTCGGGTCCGAACGACGAGCTGCTCGACATCTACGGACTGTCCGCCGCGAGGGTCGCCGAGCAGGTGCTCGCGATCCTGGGCCGCGCCTGAGCGTCCTCAGGCTTTCGCGGCCGCTCCACCTCGTGCGGCAGCGGCGCGCGGCGCGCTCTCCACGCCGGGGCGGTCCTGCCATCCTTCGGCCAGGTGGGCGGAGGCCTCGTCGAAGTGGTGCCGCAGCGCGGTGACGACAGCCTCGGGGTCCCGGGTCCGCACGGCCGCGAGGATCCGCGGGTGCAGGTCCGCGGTCCACTGCGCGTCCGCGCCCGGCGAGACCAGCGTGATGTACGTGCGGGAGAATGGTTCGAGCGACTGCCAGACGCGCTCCAGCGTGCGGTTGCCGGCGAGCGCCAGCAGGCGCGCGTGGAACGCCGCGTCGCGGACGGCGACATCGTGGCGATCACCGCTCCCGGCGGCCTGCTGCATGGCCGCGTGAAGCGCCTCGATCTCGGTCAGGTCCTCCTCGGTCATCCGCGGGATGCCGAGCCGCGCCCCCAGGGACTCCAGCTCGGAGCGCACGGCGTAGGCCTCGAGCAGCTCCTGGATCCCGGGCCGGCGCACCCGGGCGCCGCGGAACGGCAGGATCTCCACGACGCCCAGCGCCTCGAGGCCACGGAGCGCCTCCCGGACCGGCGCCTGGCTGGTGCCCACCTCGCGGGCGACCCGCGTCTCCACGATCCGCGAGTGGGGCGGGTACCGGCCCGACAGGATGTCCTGGAGCAGGCGATCCTTGACCTGCTCGGCAAGGACGCTGCGCGAGATGGCGCCGTCTTCTGACATGGAGGCTCCAGTGGGCTCTGACGCTGGGAAGTCTAGCGCGCACGAACCGGGGATACGTCCGGTTCGCCCACCGCGCCCCGCCTCCGCGTGCCCGGGCTCCGCGTGCCCGGGCCCCGGGTGCCCGGGCTTCGCGTGCCCGCGGTGTTGAGCGAGCTTGCAAGATCGTGCTAGGATCTGCTCATGTCGTTGACGAGCGTGAGCGATTCGGCCGAACCCTCCGCGCCGCTCGACCTTGCCGCGGCCCGCCGTGAGCGCCTCGGCGTCATCGTGGAGACGCGCCGGGCCGTCCGCCTTGAGGAGCTGAGCGCCACGCTCGGGGTCTCCCAGGCCACGGTCCGACGGGATCTCAACGAGCTGGCAGCGGGCGGCCGCCTGCGCCGGGTGCATGGCGGGGCCGTCGCCGTGGACGGGCGGCTGGACGAGCCCCAGTTCGACGTCAAGGCGATGGCGGCCGCCGCCCAGAAGGCCCGCATCGCAGCCCGCGCCGTGGAGCTGCTGGCGCCGGACGACACGGTCTACCTGGACTCGGGCAGCACGGTCCTCGCCGCCGCCCGGCTCCTCCATGGCTGGGACCGGCTTACGGTGGTGACGAACAGCCTCCCGGTGGCCAACGAGCTGCTGGGACGCGGGCCCCGCCTGATCCTCGTGGGCGGCGAGCTCCGGGAGCGGAGCCAGGCCGTGGTGGGACCGCTGACCCGACGCCTGCTTGACGACCTGCACGTGGACCGAGCCCTGATGGGCACCTTCGCCCTGTCCCTCGAGGACGGCATGACGACCACGGACCCGGGCGAGGCCTTCACCAAGGAGCTGGTGCTGGGGCGCGCGCGCGAGGTGATCCTGCTGGCCGACAGCGGCAAGGTCGGGACCCGCTCGCTCGTCCAGGCCGGGCGGCTGGACGCGGTGAACATCCTGGTGACGGACGACGGCATCGACGACCGGGCGGCGCGAGCGATCGCGCGGCTGGGCATCAAGGTGATCAAGGCATGAACGACGGCGCGACCCCTCCCGGGCGCCCGACAACGACCCGGAGGTTCCAATGACGATCGAGACGGCCTACAAGAGCGACCTGCGCCCCGACATGGTGCCCTTCGAGACGTCCCTCGGGACCATCCGGGGCTTCACGTACACGGGCAGCCTCGCCAGCGAGATCGCGGCCGGCACCATCTCCGCGGCGGAGGCGCTGGACCTGCTCGACAACATGCTCGCGATCCGCGAGGTCGAGGAGATGATCGTCCGCCTCCGGTCGGGCGGCTACGACACGCTCCCGGGCTACGACTACCGCGGGCCCACGCACGTCTCGATCGGCCAGGAGGCGTCCCCGGTCGGCGCCTGCAGCATGCTGCGCCTCGACGACAACGTGACCAGCTCGCACCGGGGGCACGGCGACGCCGTCGCCAAGGGCTTCGCGGCCATCCGGACGATGGACGACGAGCTGCTTCGCGCCCGGGTCCCGGGCAGCACGGGCGGCACGCACGAGGAGCTCCTGGAGGCCGCGCTCGAGGAGCACATCTACCGCGTGATCGCGGAGCTGTTCGGCAAGGAGGAGGGCTACTGCGCGGGGCGCGGCGGCGGCATGCACATCGGCGACTTCTCGACCGGCAACCTCGGCGCCAACGCCATCGTCGGCGGCAGCGTGCCGATCGCGACCGGGGCCGCCATGGCCCACCGCTACGAGCGCTCTGACCGGGTCGTGTGCTGCTTCGCGGGCGACGGCGCCTATGCCAACGGCGTGGTCCTCGAGTCGCTCAACTGGGCCGCGCAGGCGCAGTGGACCAACCACCTGGCGGGCGATCGCCCGTACGGGCTGCCGGTCATCTACTTCATCCAGAACAACCACTACGGCATGACCCACCGCTCGGACGAGGAGGTCATGGGCGTCGCCCACCTGGCCCAGCGGGCGGCGGGCTTCGCCGACAACCTCATGCACGCCGAGACCGTCAACGGCATGGACGTGCTGGCCGTGCGGGACGCCGTCCGCCGCGCCGTGGAGCTCTGCCGCTCCGGGCAGGGCCCCGTGCTGATCGAGTCCAGCACCTACCGCTACTACGGGCACTCCCTGTCGGACCCGCGCAACGAGTACCGGACCCGCGAGGAGGAGGCCGCCTGGCGGGCGATCGACCCGATCGAGCGGCTCAAGGGGCAACTGATCGAGGCGGGCCTGGACGGGGCCGTTGTCGCCGCCGTCGAGACCCGGGTCAAGGAGCGCAATGCACGCGCCGCCGTCCGCGCGTCCGTGGCCACCGATCCCGATCCGTCCGACGCGCTGCGCCTGCTGTACACGGACGGCAGCAGCGATGACCTTCCGGCCGAGGCTGCGGCGGAGCTCTTCGCTCCCCTCCCCGAGGCCAAGCGCGGGCCGGACGGCGCGATCACCTACAAGGACGCGCTGCGCGACGCGATGATCGAGGAGATGGTCCGCGACCGGCGCGTCATCACGTACGGCGAGGACATCGCCGAGTACGGCGGCGCGTTCAAGCTGACCAAGGGCCTGCTCGAGTCGTTCGGGCGCGACCGGATCTTCAACACCCCGATCAGCGAAGCCGCGATCTGCGGGACGGCCGTGGGCGCCGCCATCGTCGGGCTGCGGCCGGTGGTCGAGCTGATGTACATGGACTTCGCCCTGATGGCGTCCGACCAGATCGCCAACCAGGCCGCGAAATGGCACTACATGAGCGGCGGCCAGGTCGAGGTCCCGCTCGTGATCCGGGCGTCCGTGGGCGCGGGCAAGGGCTACGGCGGGCAGCACAGCCAGACCCTGGAGAGCCTGTTCACGCACCTGCCGGGCATCTACGTCGTCTACCCGTCCAACCCGGCCGATGCCAAGGGGCTGCTGAAGTCCGCGATCCGGACGAACAACCCGGTCATGTTCGTCGAGAGCCAGGGCCTGTACACGGCCAAGGGCCTCGTCCCTGAGGGCGAGCACCTGGTGCCGATCGGCCAGGCGAACGTGGTCCGCGAGGGCGGCGACGTGACGCTGGTCAGCTGGGGCCCGGCAGTCGTGGACTGCCTCGCCGCCGCGGAGCGCCTGGCGGCCGAGGACGGCCTGGCGGCCGAGGTCGTGGACCTGCGCAGCCTGGTGCCGCTCGACATCGACACCGTGCTCGCGTCGGTCCGCAAGACTGGCCGCTGCGTGGTGGCGTCCCAGGCGGTGCTCTCCGGCAGCTTCGTCAACGAGGTCGTGGCGCGGATCCAGGGCGAGGTCTTCGACTACCTCGACGCTCCCGTCGCGCGGATCGGTGCCCAGAACGGCATCTCCCCGCAGGCGGAGGGCCTCGAGAAGGCGTTCCTCCCCAACGCAGACGATATCTACATGGCAGCGAAAGGGCTGCTCTGACCCCCGGCCCACGGCAGCGACCGACACGCAGGAAGGACCCGAGCCATGCCGCACGCGATCCTGATGCCGAAGCCGGGGCAGATGACCGAGGAATGCACGGTCATCGCCTGGCACAAGCGCGAAGGTGACCACGTCGCGAAGGGCGACGTGCTGTTCGAGATCGAGACCGACAAGTCCGCGATGGAGGTGGAGGCCTTCGACGAGGGCGTCCTCCTGCGGATCGTCGCCCAGGAGGGCGACACCGTCCCGGTGAACCAGGTCTGCGCCTGGGTGGGCCAGCCGGGCGAGGCGATCCCGGAGACCCCTACGCCCGCGCCCGCGACGGTGCCGGTGGTTCCCGCCGAGGCCGCGGTGCCCGTGCCAGCCGCTCCGGT
>DATCGK010000136.1:0-3645 GCA_036508975.1 Candidatus Limnocylindrales bacterium | reverse complement strand
GCGACCGTCGCCCGCCATGCACGCAGCAGCAGCCCGTCCGGCCCCGTGTCCCCCGTCTCCAGCGCCTCGAGCACCGCTGCCTCCGTGTTCGCCCAGCGCACGTGCCCGTCGGTCACGAAGCCCATCCCGGCCTCGACCTGGGCCTCGACCACCTCGGCGACCAGCGCCTCGACCGCCGCCTGGAGGTCCGCAGCGGACCGCCGTCCGGCCGCGACGTCGACTTCGAGCGCGGCCAGGTCCAGCCCGCCCACCGTCACACGGGGCCAGGCGCCGAAGAGCATCGCGAACATCGCCCGATCCTACCCGCTGCGGCGGCTCGACGGGTCAGCGGATGGACGGCTCGGCGGCCGGGCGAATCGTGGCTTAACGGCTCGGCGGCTGGACGGCTCGGCGGCCGGGCGAATCCGCGGCTCGACGGCTCAGCCCCAGGTTGCGACACCCAGCGACCAGCACACCAGGAACAGGGCCGCCAGCCCCAGCAGCCCCGCGACGCGCACCGCGCGCGTCCCGCTCCCCCCGAACGCCGGGACCACCGTGCCCGGCGTGGCGCCCGGCCGCATCCACATCGACCGCATCGTGGGTACCCGGGAGGGCGGGAACAGCACGCCGATCCACACCCCTGTCACCAGGCCACCGACGTGCGCCCAGTTGTCGATCGTGTCGCCGAACACGAAGCCGATCAGCAGGTTGATCGCGATCAGGCCTCCCATCTGGCCGAGGAAGGCGCGGGACTGGTGGTCGAGGACCGGCCGGTGGATGACCTGGACCGCGAACAGGATGCCGAACAGGCCGAAGATCGCCCCCGAGGCTCCGACGCTGTACTGCCCGGCGCCGAAGGCGAACGAGCCGAGCGAGCCCCCGGCCGCGAAGAGCAGGTACAGCACGAGGAACTTGCCGCGCCCGTAGAGCCGCTCCACGAAGGGACCCGCCAGCCACAGCGCGTAGAGGTTGAACAGCAGGTGCAGGGGCATCTCCTGCAACGGCGCGTGAACCAGCGTGACCGTCCACAGGCGCCACAGCTCGCCGGCTGCGAGGGCCGCCTTGTCCATCATCAGCAGGTTGCCCAGCTGGGTGCCCTCGGCCCCTCCGAAGTTCACGATGAGCGAGACGATCGCGGTGACGGCGACGACGATCAGGGCCATCGAGACGCCGGCATCGCCGCGCGCCTTGGCGAAGTACCGGCCGGCGGCCCCCTTGTCGCCGACCTCCTTGGACAGCCAGCCCAGGCGGGACGCGATCTCGGCCTTGTCGGCATCGGGAGCCCGGCGGTCCGCCTCCCGATAGGCGGTGATGGCGCCCCGCAGGTCGCCCGACCGGACGCGTGCGGCCGCGACGTTGCGCCATGCCGCGTACGTGGAAGGGGTCTCGCCCAGGCGCGTGATCTCCTCCCAGTAGGAAAGCGCCTGGGGCTCGTCGTCCAGCCGCAGGAGCGCCTCGCCAAGGCCGAGCATGGCCGCCGCGGTCACGGCCGGGTCGTTGAACCCGATGACCCGCTGGTAGAGGCGGGCGGCGTCGATGAAGTCGGCGGTCGCCATCAGCTCGGCAGCACGATCGAGCGCCGCAAGAGCCATGTCGCGGGGGAGCGGGCCGTCGTGAAGCAGCACCGCCTGGACGTCGATTGGGATCTGCTGGGTCACGCCGGGGACTGTACAGGAGCCAGGGCCGGGGAGCCGTCGGGGGCGGGCGCCTCTTCGTCCCGCGCGTAGACTCCACCTGAGCATGTGCGGACGGTTCACCCAGCAGCGCCCATCCTCCGAGATCGCGAGCATCTTCGAAGCCGAGGATCTCGTGGCCGATCCCGGCGGGCGGTACAACGTCGCCCCCACGAATGAGGCCGTCGTCGTCGTGCAGCGCGAGGACCGGCGTGCCGTCGTCCGTTACCGGTGGGGTCTTGTCCCGTCTTGGGCTACGGACCCGAAGGCGGGCTCCAGGGCGTTCAACGCCCGGGCCGAGACCCTCGCCGCGAGCCCGCTGTTCCGCGACCCGTTCCGCCGGCGACGGTGCCTGGTGCCCGTGGACGGCTTCTACGAGTGGCGGCGGGTGGGCCCCACCCGGAGGCCCGTGTGGATCCACGACCCGTCCGGGAGCCCCCTGGCTCTGGCCGGGTTGTGGGCCGGTCGCCAGGATCCCGAGACCGGCGAGTGGCGGCGCACCTTCACGATCGTCACCACGCGCCCGAACGACTTCATGGCCACCATCCACGACCGGATGCCGGTGGTGATCGCTCCCGACGCGTGGCCCCGCTGGCTGGACCCCGCCCTCACCTCCGCCGATGCCGGCGAGCTGCGTGCGCTCCTCGAGCCCCGCGAGGGCGTCCTGCTCGAGGCCCGCGCCGTGTCGCTGCTCGTCAACAACGTGCGCAACGACGGACCCACCCTGATCGAGGCCGTGCCCGAAGGCGGCGAATGGCCTCAGGCCCAGGTGACGCCGACGCTCTTGTGAGCCGCGGGGAAGGCCAATCAGGCGAGCTGGTCCAGGGCCTCCCAGCCGGCCGCCCGGGTCGCCGCCGCGAATGCCTCAGCTGGGCGCATCCCGCCGTCGAGCGCGGCTGCGTACTCGCCCACCAGCGTGGCGAACTCGCCGTCGTCCGCCTCGTCCGGTGCCGCGAGGACCGTCGCATCGGCCGGGAGCACGGCGGGCGTCGGACGGCCCGGCGGGATGATGACGACCAACTGCGCGCCGGCGTAGGCGGCCGCCTCGACGGCGGCGGGGAGCGCGCCGGCGGGGACATCATCCGTGACCACCAGCACACTGAACGCATCGACGTAGGACAGGCCGAGCGCGACGTCCGCGGGGTCCAGGAGCGGGCCTGGCTCCGCGATCGACGGTGCCGGCGCCCGCACCCGCTCGGCGACCAGCATCGACTCCGCGTCCAGCCGCGACTCGGCGTCTAGCAGCGACTCGTCGGCGGGTGGCCACTCGATGACCGGCGTCGCCCGAACGGGGTCCCGGAGCACGGCGGCATGTCCGACCCCGGCCTGGGACAGGGCCATCAGGACCGCGTCACCGTCCCGGTCGTCGCCCGCGCGCCCGACCAGCTCCACTCGGGCACCGCGCCTCGCGGCGGCGATCGCCACATCGCAGGCCCGACCGCCCGGACCCGAGGGTTCGGCGGCACGCCAGGCTGGAACTCCGACGACGGCGATCACGCACCAAGCCTACCCCGGCAGGAGGATGTCGGGATGTGCGATCACCGGATGTCTGCAAGGTCCGGCGGACGCCCGCCCGTCACGGATTCTCGGACACGGGGCGGACCGTCAGTCGTGCCTGGGGGAGGGAGACGGCGTCGGGCTGGGATACGGCGCCTCCGTCGCGTCGGACGAGTGCGTGGGCTCACCGCTGTGCTCGCCATCGTGCGTGGGTGACGGGGTTGGATGCGGCGTCCGGGTGGGTGTCGGGGTCCCGTTCGACGCCGACCGCGTCGTGGACGCCGCCACATCGGCGAGCTCGTCCGTCTCGGTGGCTTCCGTGGGATCGGTGGGATCGGCAGACTCGGAGGGCTCGGCCGAGTCGGAGGGGGACGGCTCCTCCGAGGGGCTGGGCTCCAGCGATGCCGGCCGCTCGGACGGTGTTTCGGTCGCCACGTCGGTCGGCAGGGGCGACTGGAGCGTCGGCACCGGCGAGGGCGTGGACCTGTTGCCGTCG
>DATCGK010000135.1:0-16118 GCA_036508975.1 Candidatus Limnocylindrales bacterium | reverse complement strand
CGCCCCGGTGCGCCGAGCCGCCAGCCGAGCCCGCAGGAGCGAACCTAGCCCCCAGCTCAGATCAGCTGCGCGCCGCCTCGACGATCGAGGCCCGCCCGTTCGTGGCCTCGAGCGCGGCCCGCGCCGCGGCCAGCAGCTCTGCGGCGTCACCGCCGTCCTGCGGGAAGCGGGCGATCCCGGCGCTCGCGCTCACGACGTGACCCTCCACGGCCTCGAGCCGGGCGATGCCATCCAGGACCCGCCGCGCGACGGTCACGCCCGCCGAGCCCGGTGCGACGAGCACGAACTCGTCGCCGCCCGTGCGGGCGATCGTGTCGACAAGACGGACGCTCTCCGCGAGGATCGCGGCCACCTGGCGCAGGACCAGGTCTCCGGCTCGCGAGCCGGCGGTGTCGTTGAGCGCCGTGAAGCCGTCGATGTCGAACACGGCGACGGAGACCTCGCTGTTCTGCCGCTTGGCCCGGGCCACCTCGAGCTCCAGGACCCGGCCGAGCGTGCGCGAGTTCGCGAGCCCCGTCAGGGCGTCGGTGTGGGACATCCGCTCGAGCCATTCCGCTCGCTCGGACACCAGCGAGGCGGTCCGGAAGGCGTTGATCGCCGCCGCGACCAGGTCCGCCGCCGCGACCAGCAGCGTCTCCTCCTCGGTGCTCACCTCGTGGGATCCCGGCCAGCCGAAGGAGACCACGCCGATGCCGCTCTCGGTGCCGTCGCCACCCGCCACGACCAGGGGCAGGTCCGCGATGGTCATCGTCTCACCCTCGGGCGTCAGCCAGCCGCGGCCGAGCGCCCCGATGCGGTCCTGCGCCGCCCGACGGATCGGGTGCACGGGGTCCCCGGCCACCTCGGCCTCGAGGGCGGCGATCGCCGCCTCGTCCATGCCCAAGGTCACCAGCAGCTCGAGATCGTCACGCTCCGGGTCCTGCCCGAAGACCGCGGCCACAGAGGCCCCGACGGCCGCCACGCCGGCCTCGACGATCACCGCCAGCGCGGTATCCAGGTCCGCGGCCCGCGCGAGCGCAGCCGCGCCAGCCGAAAGGACGGCGAGGGGACCGCTGCCGGGGACAGGGGAAGTGGACACGTGTGCCTCCGCGTGCTGCCCGCTCGAGCCAGGTCGCGAAATCGGCCCGGGGCGTCCATCGCACCCGAACGGGGCGATTGGGATCGTACACCGGCGGTCCCTGGCGGTTCGGGCAAACGGGCGCACCGACACGCGCGACCGCACCGACACGCGCGGGCACACCGACACGCGGCGGTGGGCTATCCTCCGCCACGTGAAGCTCGTCGTGGCCATCGTGCACAACGAAGATGCCGGCGCCCTGGTCAACGCCCTGCTCGAGCGCGAGTTCCGGGCGACCCGGCTCCACAGCTCGGGCGGGTTCCTCAAGCAGTCCAACGCCACGGTGATGCTGGGCGTCGAGGACGACGAAGTGGACGAGGTCATGGGCATCGTCCGCGAGGCCTGCCACGCGCGCACCCAGATCGTGAACCCGATGCCGCCGATCATGGAGCCGGGCGAGTTCTTCATGCCGTACCCGCTCGAGGTCGAGGTGGGGGGCGCCACCGTGTTCGTCGTTCCCGTGGAGCGCTTCGAGCGCCTGTGAGGGTGACCTGGTGAACCGCCTGTTCCGCAGGATCCTGCTCTGGTGCGCCCGCAATTCCTGGCTGGGCGAGCGGCTGCCGAACCTGCCATTCATGAACAAGGCCGTCCACCGGTTCATGCCCGGCGAGGAGATCGAGGACGCCCTCGGTGCCGCCGTGGACCTGCAGGTGCTGGGGATCGGCACGCTCTACACCAGGCTGGGCGAGGCCATCACGGAGCCCAGCGGCGCCCAGGCGGTGGTCGACCACTACCTGGAGCTCCTGAAGAAGATCCAGGCGGCGGAGATCGACGGCGAGCTCAGCGTCAAGCTCACGCAGCTGGGCCTGGACATCGACGAGGACGTCTGCTTCGGGCACCTGCGCGTGCTCGCGGCCGCGGCCGAGGCGCAGGGCTCGTTTGTCTGGATCGACATGGAGGACAGCTCCTACGTTGACCGGACGCTGGACTTCTACCAGCGCCTCCGGGCCTCGCACGCCAACACCGGGATCTGCCTGCAGGCGTACCTCCGCCGCACCGCGAAGGACGTGGAGCGGCTCCTCCCGCTGGGGCCCGCCATCCGCCTGGTGAAGGGCGCCTACGATGAGCCGAAGTCGATCGCCTTCAGGTCGAAGAAGGAAGTCGACGCCAACTTCCTCGGCATTGCGGTGACGATGCTCCGGGAGAGCCGCACCCGGTCGATGCGGGTGAGCCTCGGGACGCACGACGTGGAGCTGATCGAGCAGATCGCGCTCCACGCTGCCGCGGCCGGGGTGCTGAAGGACGGTTACGAGATCCAGATGCTGTACGGGATCCGCGCCAGGGAGCAGCGCCGCCTCGCTCGCTCCGGGTACCGGGTGAACACGCTGATCGCCTACGGCGCGGCGTGGTACCGGTGGTACATGCGCCGGCTGGCGGAGCGGCCGGCGAACGTGCTGTTCGCCCTGCGGCAGCTGCTCCCGGGCTGATCGCCACCTGGAGCACCTGGACTCGCTCAAGACCCTGGAGGCTTCGCTGCCATGAGTGTTCGTCCCGACCTCGTCGAGTGCTGGGTCTTCCGCGTGGCGCCCCCGTCCGGTCCGCCCGACGCGCGCCCAGAGGTCGAGCGTCTCGAGATCCTGCTTATCCGGCGCGCGCCGCACCGCATCTTCCCGGGTCTCTGGCAGTGCGTGACCGGCGGGATCGAGCCCGGTGAGCGGGTGCCCGCGGCCGCGATGCGCGAGGTCCGTGAGGAGACGGGCCTCGGGCCCGACGAAATCGAGGCGTGGTTCGACCTGGACCAGGTCGCGCCGTTCTACGACGAGAGCACCGACGCGGTCGTGATCTCTGCCATCTTCGCGGCGCGGGTGCGGCCGGACGCGGCCCCGCGTCCCTCTTGGGAGCACGACGGGCTGCGCTGGGTGCCCGCCGCCGAGGCGCCAGCGCTCGCCATCTGGCCCTCCTACGCGGAGTCAGTCCGCCGCGTCCGGGACCTGCTCCTGGACCCGGATCTCGCGCGCTGGTTCCTCCTGGACGCGGACGGTCGCAGGGTGGCGAGGCGCCCGACTGCCTGAACGGCCCTGCTGGCCAGGGCGGCCCAGCCGTGTCGCACGGCTTGGGCGCTTGCTCAGTACACCTCGGGGATGAACGTCTGCTCGTCCATGGGCGGGCGGACGTAGCCGCGGTCCGGCTCCCTCGGCGGCAGGACGATGGGCTCGGGCGTCAGGTCCTCGTACGGGATGAGCGAGAGCAGGTGGTGGATCACGTTGAGCCGGGCCCGCCGCTTGTCGTCGCCGCTGACCACGTACCAGGGTGCCTGCCTGATGTCCGTGTGCCGGAACATCTCGTCCTTGGCGATCGAGTACTCGACCCAGCGCGTCCTGGACATGAGGTCCATGGGGGAGAGCTTCCAGCGCTTGGTCGGGTCGTTGAGGCGGGCCTGGAACCGGCGCTCCTGCTCCGCGTCGCTCACCGAGAACCAGTACTTGACGAGGATGATCCCCGAGCGCACCAGCATCCGCTCGAACTCCGGGCAGGAGCGGTAGAACTCCTCGACCTCCTCCTGGGTCGCGAAGCCCATGACCCGCTCGACGCCAGCGCGGTTGTACCAGCTGCGGTCGAACAGGACGATCTCGCCGGCCGCGGGCAGATGCGCGGCGTAGCGCTGGAAATACCACTGCGTCCGCTCGCGCTCCGTTGGGGCGGGCAGCGCCGCGATCCGCGCGACACGGGGGTTGAGGCCCAGGGTGATCGTCTTGATGGCGCCACCCTTGCCGGCGGCGTCGCGTCCCTCGAAGATCACGACGACCTTGAGGTCGCGTGCTCGCACCCATTCCTGGAGCTTCGACAGCTCGAGCTGGAGCTTGCCGAGCTCCGTGAGGTAGGCCTTGGCCTCCATGCGGGGCCTGCCCGCCGGAAGCGACCCATCTGCGTCGGCCGCCTGGCTGTCCGCCTCGACGGAGCCCTTGTCCCTGCCCTTGCCCTTGGCCATGCCCGGAAACCCTCGCGGCTGGTGTCGCCTGCTGTCAACTGCGGATGGACGATGCGCCCCAGTATGGCTCCGGTCGCGTGCCGGGTAGACTGTGCCGAACCTCCGGAGGGCCCGAGATTGCGCGAGAGGACGTGGCGATGACCGAGACGCTGGCGAACCGCCGGATCTTCCGCTCCAAGGTGGATTCGATCCGCCCGACCTACGGGTTCGAGGACGTTTCGCTGGCCCCGGGGACCGACACCGTGGACCCCGCGGACGTGGTCCTGGCCCAGGACTTCTGCGGCATCCGTCTCGAGATCCCCGTCCTCGCCGCCGCCATGGACGCCGTCGCGGACGTCCGGATGTCGGGCGAGCTGGCCCGTCTCGGCGGCCTCTCGGTCCTCAACCTGGAGGGCGTCCAGTTCCGCTACGAGGACCCGGCCGAGGTCCTGGACCGGATCATCGCCGCCCCCGACGATCGCGTGCAGGACATCCTCGCCGAGGTCTACGCCACCCCGATCCGCGAGGACCTGATCGCCCGCCGCATCGGGGAGCTCCACGCCGCAGGCTCCAGCGCCGCCGTCTCCGCCACGCCCGGCGTGGCCGGCAGGTACGGTCCCCTGTGCGCCGAGCTCGGTGCGGACCTGTTCCTCCTCCAGTCGCAGGTCTCCTCCGCGCGTCACCTGGCCAGCGGCTATGAGCCCCTCGCCCTCGCGGACTTCACGCGCTCCATGCCGATCCCCGTGGCGGTCGGCAACACGACCAACGCGGCGGCGGCGTTCATGCTCATGGAGCAGGGTGCAGCGGCGATCTTCGTCGGTGTCGGCCCTGGCGCGGCCTGCACCACCCGCGAGGTTCTCGGCATCGGCATCCCGCAGGTGACCGCCATCGCGGACGTCGCGGCGGCGCGGGACCAGTACCACGCGGAGACCGGGCGGTACGTGCCGGTGGTCGCCGACGGGGGCATGAAGAGGGGCGGCGACCTGGCCAAGGCGCTCGCCTCGGGCGCGGACGTGGTGATGCTCGGCTCACCGCTGGCGCGTGCCACGGAGGCGCCCGGCCGCGGCACGAACTGGGGCATGGCGGCGCCGTCGCCGGTCCTCCCGCGCGGGACGCGGATCAGGGTGGGGACCTCCGGCCCGCTGGAGCAGATCCTCAATGGGCCCTCGCACGTGACTGACGGGACGCAGAACCTGGTGGGGGCGCTGCGCCAGTCGATGGCCGCCCTCGGGGCGCGGACGATCTCGGACATGCACGACGTGGAGATCGTCTACGCGCCGTCGGTCGTGACCGAAGGGAAGTCCTGGCAGCTGCGCGGGAAGTAGCCCGCCGGGCCCGAGGATCTGAGCCCCGGGGGTCTGCCCACGACCTCACGCGCCGGTAGACTCTGCGACACCATCGCAGCACACCGCGGGAGGGGTCGTTGACCGAGCCGGAACAGGACCAGCCGGAACAGGACCAGCCGGAGCAGGACCAGCAGGCCCCGAGCGGGAACGCGCCCGATCGCGGCAAGACCGTTCACGGGGAGGCCGCCAACGCGGGTCACCGCGTGCTGGCGCCGGACGACGCGGAGGTGGAGGCCTACCTCGAGGTCGCGCTGGATGCACCGGCGCCGCAGCGGACCCCCGAGGATCGCCCGCCGGCCGGGATGATCGTGCCGGAGCCCGGCACCGTGGCCGTCCTGGACTTCGGCAGCCAGTTCGCGCAGCTGATCGCCCGGCGCGTCCGGGAGCTGCACGTCTACTCCGAGCTGCTCCCGCACGACACGCCGCTGGACGAGATGATCCGGCGCGGCGTCAGGGCCGTGATCCTCTCGGGGGGCCCGAAGTCGGTCTATGACGCGGATGCCCCCAGGGCCGACGCCTCCATCTGGAGCGGGCGCCTGCCCGTCCTCGGCATCTGCTACGGAGCGCAGCTGATGGCCCTCGAGCTCGGTGGGGACGTCATGCCCGCCGCTCGGCGCGAGTACGGTCCGGCCACCATCCAGGTCACCCGGGACGACGGGCTGTTCGCCGGCATCGATCGCGAGCAGCCGGTCTGGATGAGCCACGGCGACTCGATCACCCGGCTCCCCGAGGGCTTCCACGCGACGGCGCAGACGGACTCCACCCCGTACGCGGGCCTGGCGGCGCCCGAGCGGAACCTCTACGGGATCCAGTTCCACCCCGAGGTCGTCCACACGCCCCGCGGCAAGGACGTGCTGCGCAACTTCGTGACGGGCATCGCGGGCGTGCAGCCCAGCTGGACGTCCGCCAACTTCGTAGAGACCACCGTGAACGCCATCCGGGAGCGTATCGACAAGCACGCGGCCGAGACCGGCTCGCAGGGCCAGGTGATCTGCGCGCTGTCCGGCGGCGTCGACTCGGCCGTGGCCGCGGCGCTCGTCCACCGCGCCGTGGGCGACCGGCTGACCTGCATCTACGTGGACCACGGCCTGATGCGCAAGAAGGAGTCCGAGCTCCTGCGTGTCACGTTCGAGGCGAACCTGGGCATGCGGCTCGTCATGGTGGATGCCCGCGAGCGGTTCCTCGCCCGGCTGGCCGGCGTCACGGACCCGGAGCAGAAGCGCCGGATCATCGGTGATGAGTTCATCAGGGTGTTCGAGGAGGAGGCGGCCAAGATCGGGCAGATCGACTTCCTGACGCAGGGGACCCTGTATCCGGACGTCATCGAGTCAACGACACCCGAGACCAAGACGGCGCAGAAGATCAAGACCCATCACAACGTGGGCGGGCTGCCGGCCGACCTCCGGTTCCAGCTGATCGAGCCGCTGCGCTACCTGTTCAAAGACGAGGTGCGCCTGGTGGGCACGGAGATGGGCCTGCCCGACGCGATGGTCCAGCGTCAGCCGTTCCCCGGCCCGGGCCTCGCGATCCGGATCCTCGGCGAGGTGACGGCGGAGCGGCTGGACACCCTGCGCGACGCGGACTGGATCGTCATCGACGAGATCAAGGCGGCGGGTCTCTACCGCAGCGTGTGGCAGTCCTTCGCGATCCTGACGCCGGTTCGCTCGGTCGGCGTCATGGGCGACGGCCGCACGTACGCAAACGTCGTGGCGATCCGCGCCGTGACGTCCGAGGACGGGATGACCGCGGACTGGGCGAAGCTCCCCTACGACGTCCTGGGCAAGATCAGCAGCCGGATCGTCAACGAGGTCCCGGGGGTGAACCGGGTCGTGTACGACATCAGCAGCAAGCCGCCCGCGACAATCGAGTGGGAGTAGTGGCATAGCCCATCCGGGGGGTGTAGGCGGGTTGCGATGGGAGTCCACAATGCGCACATGGCTGATCCGATGACCGGTCCCGTCACCCGTTGCCCGTGGTGCTCTGCCGACCTGCCCATCCCCGGTGCGGAACGCTGCCTGGCCTGCGGGGCGGCCCTGGTCAGCCAGACGGGTGGTACGGACGCCGAGATCAAGGGCGTGACCACGCTCGATACCGAGGCGATCCTCCGCGCCCGGTCCGAGGTCGCCCGCCCCAGGAGCCGGCTCCTGTCCTTCATCACGGGCGAGGCGCCGGTGGAGACGGGCGGGCCCGCCAGCCCCGAGTCGCTGGCCCGGCCGCCCGACGACGTGCTCCGCGAGATGCTCCGACTGGAGTACGAGGCGCGTCGCGCCGATCTCGAGGCGGAGACGCTCGCGCTGAAGTCGGACGTGCTCGCCAGCCAGGGGATCCACGTGTCGCAACTGGGCGGGGACGTCCCAGGCGAACCGGGCGGGGAGCCCGAGCGGGCGGCCGAGGCCGCCGGCGAGCCCGAGGCGGCCGCGGCCGCCGGCGGGGAGCCCGAGCCGCCTGATCCGCTTGGCGGGGAACCCGAGGCCTGATCCGTCGGGCCGAGCGCCCGAGGCCTGACCTGGCCGGCGGGGCACCTGATCCGCTTGCCCCGTCCGGCGGGGCGCCCGAGGCCTGTATCCGGCCGTGCCCCGGTATCCTCCGGCCGTGCCCGAACGCCTGCCCCACCCCGGTCCCTCGTTCCTCCGCGAGCAGGAGGTCCGCATCGGCGATCGCCGGCTCTCCGCCGGCATGGCGAAGCCCGCGGACGGCCCGGACGGCTGGTGGCTGGCCGTGCTCTGGGTGGCCGATGACGAGGGCGTGGTCAGCTTCCGCGAGGTGACGCCCGCCTCCGGTCCACCGCCCGAGCCGCCGCTCCACCGCCTGGGACCCTCGCTGGCCGGCTCGCTGTCCGGGCTGATCCTCGAGGAGGACGGACGGCTTTCGATCCGCCTCACACCCCTCGTGCCCCCCGAGGACGACACGCGGCCGTGGCGCTGCCCGCTGGCGATCCGCACGGCATTCCGGTGGGAGCCGGCGCTGCTGGCGACGATGAGCCCGAACCAGGTTGCGGACCAGGTGCTGACCGGGTTCCGGCGCGCCGTGGAGTCGCTGCACCGGCCCTGAGTGCGGGCGGCGGCCGGGTAGGCCCGCATTTGCGGAGAGTAGACTCGCTCCTGATGAGCGACCTGTTCGACGATTTCATGCGCGAGCTGCAACGCCGCCGATCCCAGGCCGAGGGCAAGACCCCCGGCAGCGCCCCGGACGGTGACGGGAACGCCGCCGACGCTGAACCCGGCGCCGTCGCCCCCGACGCGGACGTCCCCGAAGCAACCGACCACGACACCCCTGTCGACGATGTCAGGGACGACGACGGCGCCCGTGGCGGTGACGGCGGGGACGACGACGCAGACGATCGGGACCCCAGCGAACCCGTCCCGCTGCGACCGCGCCACCGATCGGGGAGTGGCCGTCGCACGGGCAGCCATCCGTCCGGTGCGCGCTCCGGAGCCGGCGGCCCGCCGGGCGCCCCTCGATCCCCTCGTCCCGTGGGCGGTCCCGATGACGGAACCGGCTCCATCTCCGTCGGCGGGATCCTCCGCCGGGTCGGCCTGGTCGTCGCCATCGTCGTCGTCGCCATCGTCGTGCTCCTCGCAGGGTTTGGCGTCGACCTGTGGACGGACGCGATCTGGTACAAAAGCGTCGGCTTCGACGGCGTGTTCTGGACCCGCCTCGGGGCGCAGGTCGGGCTGTTCGTCGTCGGCGCGGTGGTTGCGCTCGTCCTCCTGCTCGGCAACCTGTGGCTGGCCGGTCGCCTGGCGCCCCCGCCGGACCCGGAGAAGCCCGGACGCCTGCGGGCAATCGCGGACCGGCTGACCGAGGCCCAGCGCCAGGCCGAGCGGAGCGCCCGTATGGGCGGCGGCCCGGGTGGTCCGTTCGGCCCGGGCGGCCCGGGCGGCCCCTTCGGCGCGGGCATGCGCAGCGGACGCGGTGAGGCCACCACCTTCGGCTTCGATGCCGGCGACCTGCCGGACCTCGGACCCATGGCGTCGTGGGCCATCGCGGGCTTTGCCCTGCTGCTCGCCATCGGGATCGGCGGCGCCATCTCCGGCGCCTGGGACACGATCCTGTTGTGGGTCAACCGGGTGCCGTACTCGACCACCGGCACGGTGACGGACCCCGTGTTCGGCAAGGACATCAGCTTCTTCCTGTTCGAGCTCCCGTTCTTCCGGCTCATCCAGTCGCTGCTCACCGGGATCCTGCTCGCGTCGCTGGCGGTGGTCGGCGCCCGATACCTGGTGGCCGCCACGCGCGGCGGCGAGGTGTTCATCACCCGCGTCCGCGTCCACCTCGCGGTGATTGCCGGGCTGTACCTCCTGTGCGTCGCCTTCGGCTACCAGCTGGACAAGTACGAGCTGGTCTACAGCCATGCCGGCGTCGCGACCGGTGTCTCGTTCACGGACGCCAACGCCCGCTTCATGGCCTACGACGTCCTCACCTTCCTGTCCGGGATCGCTGGGGCCCTCCTCATCGCCGCCGCGTTCACCCGCTGGATCTGGCCGCTGGGCCTCGTCGTGGGCGTCTGGTTGTCGGCGTCGGTCATCCTCGGCGGCCTCTACCCCGAGGCCATCCAGCGGTTCACGGTTGATCCCAACACCTACGCCCAGGAGGAGCAGTACATCGCGAACAACATCGCGATGACGCGCCTTTCCTTCGGCCTGAACGCGTGGGAGACGAAGAACTACTCGGGAGCCCAACCGCTCACCGAGGCCGCCATCCGCGACGAGGCCGACACGTTCACCAACGCCCGGCTGTGGGACTACCGCCCGCTGCAGACCACGCTGGACCAGCTCCAGACCGTGCGCCAGTACTACGACTTCTGGGACGTGGATACGGACCGCTACGTGGTGGACGGCACGCTGCGCCAGGTGATGCTCTCCGGGCGCGAGCTGGCCATCAGCAAGAACCCGTCCGCCACCAGCTGGGTGAACGAGCGGGTCATCTACACCCACGGCATCGGCGTGGCCATGGTCCCGGTGAACGAGGTGACCAAGGAGGGTCAGCCCCAGCTCTGGATCCGCGACCTGCCGCCCGTCTCCTCCAGCGGGGCGCCGGCGATCACCCAGCCCCGGATCTACTTCGGCGAATCCGACGATCACTACGTGGTGGTCCGGGCCGCCCAGGCCGAGTTCGACTATCCGCGCGGCTCCAGCGAGGGCAGCGGCGACGAGACGACCAGTTGGACCGGGACGACCGGCGTCCCGCTCGACTCCACGCTCAACCGGCTGCTCTACGCCCTGCGGTTCAAGGACCTTGACCTGCTCATCTCGGACCAGATCCGCGCCGACAGCCAGCTGCTGTTCCACCGCACCCTGTCGGATCGGCTGGGCCTGATCGCGCCGTTCCTCCGCTACGACAAGGACCCGTACATCGTCGTCGATGGCGCCGGCCATCTCGTCTACGTCCAGGACGCCTACACGGTCAGCAACCGGTTCCCCAACGCCTCCGGCTTCGACACCGGCACGCTGGGGCCGACGTCCGGCCTGGCCGGCACGGACCTCAACTACATCCGGAACAGCGTGAAGATCACGATGGACGCGTACGACGGGACCATGAAGTTCTACGTCGCGGACCCGACCGATCCGATCGTGCGGGCTTGGCAGGGCATCTTCCCGACCCTGTTCCACCCCATGTCCGACATGCCGGCCGGGATCGTGCCCCACCTGCGCGTCCCCGAGGAGTTGTTCAATGTCCAGACGCGGATGTATGGGCAGTACCACGTCGTGCAGCCGCTGACGTTCTTCAACAACACGGACCGCTGGACGGTGCCGGATGCCCAGACGAACGAGCAGAGCCTCCCGTCCGAGGCGTACTACGTGGTGATGCGCATGCCCGGCGAGCCCGTCGCGGAGTTCCTGCTCCTGCAGCCGATGATCGCCGCCAGCCGGCCGAACATGATCGCGTGGGTGGCGGCGCGCAACGACGGGACTGAGTACGGCAAGGTCCGCGCCTACCAGTTCCCGTCGGACACCACGATCTTCGGCCCCGCCCAGATCGAGGCGCGGATCGACCAGAACCCGACCATCAGCGGCCAGGTCACGCTCTGGAACCAGAGCGGCAGCCGGGTCATCCGGGGCAACCTGATCGTCGTGCCGGTCGGCGACTCGCTGATCTACCTGCAGCCGGTCTACCTGCAGTCCACGTCGGCCGCCTTCCCCGAGTTCCAGAAGATCGTCGTCGCCAGCCCGACGACCGTCGTCTGGGGCAACACGCTGGGGGAGGCTTTGACGGCGCTCCTCGTGTCCCAGAACGTGCCCGTGCCGGGCTCCACGCCGGCGCCGGGTCCAACGGCCACCCCGGGTACCGGGCCCACGGCCACCCCGGGTACCGGGCCCACGGCGAGCCCGGGTACCGGGCCCACGGCTAGCCCGGGTCCAACGCTTCCGCCTGACGGCACCATGCCGACTGACCTCAAGGGCCTGATCGCGTACGCGAACCAGCACTACGACCTGGCCCAGGCCGCGCTTCGGAATGGCGACTTCGCGACCTACGGGGTCGAGATGGACAAGGTCAAGGCGGCGCTCCAGAAGTTGGACGCGCTCACCGCGCCGGGCGCCAGCCAGCAGCCGTGACCGCGGCCGTGACCGCGGAACAGAGCGCCGGACGGGACGCCGGGCAGGACGCCGGGCCCGAAACCGGACAGGGCGCCGGGCTGGACGCGGGGCCAGACACCGCCGAGGGAACCCCGGCTCCGCTGGCCCGCCTGCGCTGGCGCTCCGCCATGACCGGCGCGTTCGTGGCCACACTGGTCCGTCCGGCGTCCTGGGCGCTCGGGCTGGCAGGGTTCCTCGCCGGCGGCGGGCTCGTCATCGTGTCGTGGCCGATCCTCGTCCTGCCCACGCCGACCGGGCTGCAGAACGCGCTCGGTACCCCCGTGAGCTCGCTGGTGTTCGGGTCGCCCTCGGCCGGACTGGTGGCGCTGATCATGGTGGGGGCCGCGGTCTCGGTGGCGGTCCTGGCCGGCGCGCTCGTGGCCGGCGCCTGGGCGGAACGGCAGGGGATCGAGATGACCCTGGCGGCCGCCGATGACGAGGGTTTGATCGCGGCTCTGCCGGACCTGCGGGGTGCGCCGGGAACCAGCCGGGTGGCGCTGGTCAGGCTGTTCTCCCTGGTGCCGGTGGCCGTGGTGATGGCTCTCGCCTGGCAGCCGCTCTACGACGTCACCTACCACGAGCTCATCCTCCCTGAGGACCTGGTGACCCCGCTACCGATCCGCGTGATCCGGTCCGTGCCCTGGCTGCTGGCCGGGATCGCGGCCACCTGGCTGGTGAGCGACACGGCCGCAGCAGAGGGGGTGCGCAGGCTGGTCCTGGAGCGGCGGTCCGTGCCGGCCGCGTGGGCGCTGGGCTGGGTGGACCTCGTTCATCGGCCGCTCCGGGTACTCGGCGCGGCGCTCGCCGGGATCGTGGTGCTGGTGCTGCTGGCGGGCCCGTCCCTGATCCTGGCCGCGGTTGGGTGGCAGCGCGTGCGGGACCTCGTCGGATTGGGGCAGCCACCCGCCCTGGTGCTCGTCGCGGTGATGGTCTGGGTGTCGATCTGGCTGGGCGGCCTGGTGCTGACGGCTGTCGGGGCGGCGTTCCGGACCGCGGCCATGACCATGGAGGCCGTGCGCCGCTCCTGATCGCAGGACCGCGCGTGTCGCCGGGGCCCGCCGAAGCGGCTGCTGCGTCACGGGTGATCCAGCCTGGTCGTCGAACCGCCGGCCCGGGACTCCCCGGGCTCCCTGTTACACTCCCGTTCGCCGCGCGCCCCTCGGGTGCGACCTGCCCGCTGAGAGGCCTCACGCCACCGCATGCAAGACATCCTCAAGACCATCACCGACGCGATCGGCGGGATCTTCACGAATCCCATCGTCCAGCTCTCGATCCAGATGATCGCGGTCTACTTCGTCATCCTGTGGCTCGCTGCCGCCTATTGGGCGTTCCGCGACATGCAGTTGCGGAGCGAGAACCCGATCCTGCCGTACGTCGCCGCGGCGATCATCGTGGTCTTCACGCCCGTCCTGTTCGTGTTCGGGATCATCGTCTACCGGATCGTGCGGCCCCAGGAGAAGATCGGCGAGATCTACGAGCGCAACCTGGCCGAGGAGGCGCTCCTGGCCGAGGTGGAGGCGGTGCACACCTGCCCTGCCTGCCGTCGCCGGATCCACGACGAGTGGATCATCTGCCCTGCCTGCCGCACCCGTCTCAACCGCGTCTGCGCCAACTGCGGCCGCCTGGTCGGTCTCGACTGGTCGCTCTGCGCCTGGTGCGGCAAGGACTTCGAACGGGCCGGCCTCGCCACCTACGAGCCGATCTCGCCCGGCCTGGGTGATCTCGATGCCCTCGACGCCCCCCCGACGGTCGCCGTCCCGGCTTCGACCCGTCCTGCGCGCTCCGGCTCGGTTCGCCAGCGGCCGCGCCCCGCCACGGGTCAGAAGGGCAGCTCGAGCTCGCAACCGGAGCGTTGACCGACCCGGGTGACCCCGTGATCCCTGGCGACGCCGCGCCCGATCCTGCCCCGCCCGATCCCGGGCAGTCGGACCCTGCGCCGGCGCCCGAACCCGACGCCCCGCCGGTCAAGCTGCCTGTCTTTGGCCTCGAGGGACGGTCCGTGCCGGGCCTGTACCTCCTCGGCTGGATCGCCACGGTCATGGGCCTGGGCGTGCTGCTCGTCTCGTTCCTCGCCGTCGGCAACCCCGCCGCGCCGTGGCTCTTCCTCGCCGGGCTCCTCCTGGTCACGGTGGGCGCGTTTGCCGCCACCGGGTCGCAGGCGGTGGAGAACGCCCGTCGCACGGATCTCGCCTATCGCGGGCCGTCGCCGGTGCGCGTGTTCCTCGTCGTCTTCCCGGTCACCCTGATCGGAATCCTCGTCGTCCTCGCACCGCTCTCGGCCCTCGGCCTCGACCTCCTATCCCCGGTCGCCACGACCATCTCGCTCGCCGTCACCACGCTCGTCTACGCGGGCGTCGTGCGGCTGCTGGTGGTGGGTCCGGGGGCGCTGGCCTGGCGCGACATGGGGCTGGGGATTCCGGCCCGGGCCGCCGTTCGGGACCTGCTGATCGGCGCCCTGTTCGCGGTTCCCGTGCTGGTCGTCACGCTGCTGCTCGGTGGGCTGCTGGCCCGGTTCCTGCAGCCGTCCGCGAGCCCGCTTCCGCCACCCGGCAACATCCTCGGGCTGGTCGCGAACCTGGTGTCGGCGGCCATCCTGGCGCCGATCGGGGAGGAGCTCTTCTTCCGTGGCTTCGCCACCACGGCCTGGGCGAGGGCCATCGGGGCGGGTCCCGCGATCGTCCGCGGCGCGATCTTCTTCGCGCTCGTGCACGTCCTGACGCAGCTCGACACGTCCTTCGGGGAGGGCGCCCAGCGGGCGCTGTTCTCGTTCGTCGGGCTGCTGCCGGTGTCGCTCTCCCTTGGGTGGCTGTTCCTCCGCCGCCGCTCGCTGTACGCGGCCATCGGGCTGCACGCGGCGTTCAACGGCCTCCAGCTGATCCTGCTGTTCGCCGCCGCCTCAGGCTCCTGACCCGGCGATCTCGGCGGTGCCCGGAGGCGCCCCGGGCGAGAACGCCGGCGCGACAAGTCTGGGCCAAGCCGCAGGTGAGTCCCCGGTAAGGACCGCCGCGTAGTCTGCGTCGTGTTCCCGGGTCCGGACGGCGGGGGAAATCGGCGGGCTTCCGTCGTCCGGGCCCCGGGGACGCCTCGCTCGCACCCGTTCCCGCGCCGGTCATCAGCCGGTCACGCGCCCGCCGCCAGCAGCAGGTGGGACATGACCGACGGCGAGGGCCCCGTCGCACAGGCGCCGGAGCACCGGCCCGCGACCCGATCCGTGCGAGATCTCCCGGCCGCCGAGCGCCCCCGAGAGCGCCTCGCACTGCGCGGGCCCGGCGGGCTCTCGGCGGCGGAGCTGATCGCGGTGGTCTGGGGCACCGGGGCCGGCGGTCACAGCGCGATGGACCTGGCCGAGGAGGCGCTCGCCCGTCACGCGAGCGTCGGAGCCCTGGCCCGGGCCACCGACGCGGAGCTGGCGGCGATCCCCGGGATCGGGGCGGCCAAGGCCGCCAGGCTGGCGGCGGCGTTCGAGCTGGGGCGGCGCTCCCTGGCGGACTGGCCGGCCGGCCGCTGGACGATCCGGTCGCCCCGGGACGTGGCGGACCGGCTGGTCGTCGAGATGGGCCGCCTGGAGCGCGAGGAGCTCCGGGTCCTCAGCCTCAATGCGAAGAACGTGGTCCAGCGGGTGTCCTCGGTCTACGTCGGGAACGTGTCGTCGTCGCTGGTGAGGGTGGGCGAGCTGTTCCGGGACGCCGTCAGGCTGGACGCCTCGGGGGTGGTGCTCGTCCACAATCATCCATCGGGCGACCCGACCCCCAGCCCGGACGACCTCCACCTCACCGCCGAGGCGATCGCCGCCGGTCGTCTCCTGGACGTGGACGTGCTGGACCACGTGGTCATCGGGCACGACGCCTGGGTTTCGCTGCGGGACCGTGGCGTGAGCTTCGACCGGGCGGGCCCCGCGCGGGTTGCGTAGGCTGGCGGGCAGTCCTCCGACTCGCAAACGGGCATGGTGTCGCGGGTGATGAACTGCCCGGCGACGTGGTCGAGCACGAACGGAGCGCCCGGTCGAAGCCGCCGACGGTCTCGACCTCGCGCAGGCCCTGGTTGTAGCCGGCTCGGACAGCCCGGAGCGGCCGGAATTCGAAGGCAACCGTCTCGATCGGTGACAGCCAGGCCTGCTGCGGCACGTCGAGGCTCAGCGCGACCCAGGTCCCTACCGCGATCAGCCCGTC
>DATCGK010000134.1:0-12948 GCA_036508975.1 Candidatus Limnocylindrales bacterium | reverse complement strand
CCTCCTGGCGGCCGCGGATCCAGCGAACCCGTACGGCGCCGCGCTGCCGTGGCCCCGCCGCGGCGAGGACGACCGGCGATCGTTCCAGCGCGCGGCCGGGGCGTACCTGGCCCTGGTGGATGGGGCGGCAGTGCTGTACCTGGACCGGGGCGGGACGTCGATCCAGGTGCTCCCCGCGGCCGATGACCCGGATGCGCTGGGGGCGGCCCTGCGCTCGCTGGCGGACCTGGTGGCGGACGGGCGCGCCCGGGAGCTGGTGATCGGCAAGGTGGACGGGGAGCCCGTCGCGATGTCGCCGCACCGGGAGGCGCTCCTCGCGGCCGGGTTCGTCAAAGGGTACCGGGGGTACGTGCTGCGGGCGGCGAGCCCGGCGGAGCGGACGTACCCGCGGCCGACGCCAGTGCGCCCGGTCAGGTGAGCCGCAGGTAACCGCCGGGTGATCGACGGTTCGTATACTGGCCACATGAGCGAGCGATAAAGCGCCACAAGAAGGTCCCGGGAGGCGGTGCCGCCGCTCGAGGACGCCCCAGTCGTGGTGAGCGTCGGCGTCCGGGACCTGCGGGACAACCTGTCCCGGTACCTGGACCTGGTTCGGGCCGGGACGAACATCTCGATCACCGACCACGGTCGCCCGATCGCGGCGATCGTGCCGATGCAGTTCTCCGCACACGCGCTCCAGCTTGCGGAACAAGGTCTGGTCCGGTTGCCGCTCCTGCCCAAGGGGAACCCGGCGGCCTTCCCGAAGGTGCATGTCGAGGGCGGCACCGACGACCTCATCGACTGGGCAAAGGGTGAACAGGTACCTTGACACGTCGGCGCTCGTGAAGCTGGTGCTGGACGAGCCCGGGACGGCGGTTGTCGAGACCCTGTGGTCGGAGCCCGATGACCAGTACGCCTCACTCCTCGGGTATGCGGAGCTGAGGGCGGCGGTCTCGGCGTCGATCCGCTCCGCACGCGTCGACGCGCTCGACGCGCTTCCTGCCCGCCGGGGCGCCGAGGGAGTCTGGCGCCGGGTGATCGCCGTGGAGGTTGACGAGGCGCTCGTCCGGGTCGCCGGTGATCTTGCCGATCGCCATCGACTCCGCGCGGCCGATGCGATCCACCTCGCCTCGGCGATCCGGATCCGCGAGCCGGACACCGCCTTTGTCGCTTTCGATGCGCGGCTCCGGGAGGCGGCGGCGGCCGAGGGGTTCGTGGTCCTTCCGGAGACCGTCTGACTGGCCGAGGGCGACACGCGCGTCCGCACCGCGGTGGGGCGGCGCCGGAACGGGAGCGAGCGATCGGTCAGGGCTGAGGCGGGCAGGCGCTGTCCGGGGACGGTTCCAGGATGTCGTACGGCCACTCGAGCGTCGCGGTCCGCGGCATGCCGTACACCGAGTACACGACCTCGAGGTCGCGAAGCCCGGTGTAGCCGACGGTGCTCCCGAGGGACGGGTCATACGTTGGGCCAAACGCGCATTGCCCCGCCTGGCCGACGACGTACAGGACGACAAACTCCCCGGGCTCGAGATCGATCGGGGTCAGGGGCACCGCGGCGTCCATGCCAAAGGTGCCGCCGTTCGGCGCCGTGTCGCGCCGGACCGCCGTGATGCCGGGCCCGACCGGTGCCGTGATGCTCGGAGCCAGGCTGTCGTCCGCTGCCGCCGGATCCCGGAGTCCCAGCAGGCGGATCGGCATGGAGCCGTCGTTCGAGATGGACACCATGAAGGCGAACGGCTCGCCGGGCGCGGCCGTGATGTACGCGACGTCCTTGGCAGAGGAGCCTGCGGGAGGTGCGACGAAGGTGACCCCGACCCCGCGGTTGGACGTGACCGGCCCCGGCCCGACGTCGGCCGTGAGCGTCTGGGCCACGCCGACGCCGACCAGGACGACGGCGACGATGAGCGCGAACCCGCGGCGGCCGCCGAGGCGCATCGCGAACGCGACCAGCGCAACGCCCGAGAGCGCCAGCAAGGCCACCACCCACTCGGTCGGAATCCCGGCGCCTACCAGCCCCGGGCCAGCCATCCGTGGATCGAACGTCGGGCCCAGCGTGCCGGTTGGACCGGCGCCCACCCCGGGAGCGACCAGCTCTCCCGGATGCCCCATCACGACCAGCACGACGGCGGCGGCAACCGCGAGCCCCGCCAGCCCACCCAAGCCCCCCAGCGCTGACAGGAGTCGGCTCCGATCCCGCTCCGCCGGTGCGTCCGGGATGCGGTCCACCCGGTCTCGCAACGCATGGGAGGCCGGGCCCGGATCCCGGTCATCGAGCGCCCCACGGAGCTCGCGCTCGAGGCGGGCGTCGTCTGGCTGGATCATCGATCCATCTCCTCGAGGACGGCACGGAGCCGCCCCATCGCGTTGTGGAGCCGTGACTTCACGGTGCCCTCCGGGATCCCCAGGGCCTCCGCGATCGCCGGAACCGTCAGGTCCGCGTGGAACCGCAACGCGACCACCGCCTGCTCGTCCGGCTTCAGCGCATCGAGCGCCCGGGCCAGGGCGTCGCGGACGGCCGTCGTCTCGGATGCGTCGGGGACCCGCGGGTGCTCCCTTTCAACCAGCTCACGTCCCACGTCAACCACGCGGTGACGGGCGCGGGCACGGAGGCGGTCGCGGCAGCCGTTGACGAGGATGCGTCGGAACCATGCGTCGAACCGGTCCGGATCCCGCAGGTCCTCGAACCCGCGCCAGGCCGCGACGGCCGCGTCGTGAACGGCGTCCTCGGCCTCGACGCGATCGCCGAGGATCACGGCGGCCAGCCGGTAGGCGCCGTCGAGGTTCCGGTCCACGAGACGGCGGAAGATCGCGGCTCGCGAGTCGATGACCCGCAGCGCCGGCAGCGCGCTCTCGTCCCCGACCGGTTCCCCCACGAGGCTCCCCAGCATTCGTTCACCGCCTCCCGTCACCCAACCTGACGAACGGGGAGTGGGAATCGTTCGCGAGCGTAACGCGCCGGGACCGCACGTGGGGATCGCTCCCTTCCGGCCCTCGACGCGGCCCGTATGATCCGGGACATGTGTGAGCAGTTCGTGGCGCGTGCGGCCGAGCCCTTCCGGCTGGACGAGCTGTGGCCGCTCGCCGAGCGCCTCGAGCGGTACGGCCTGGCCGGCTTCGGCTGGGGCGCGACCTGGCTCCTCGCCGGCGGCGGCCTGCAGACCTACCGGGACACGCGCGCCTTTCACGACGATCCCGCACGCGAGCGCCTGGGCGGGATCGAGACCACGTCGCTGCTCGTCCACCTGCGCCGCCCGTCCCGCCTCAGCACGCTCCAGATGCCGGACACCCAGCCCTTCGAGGATCCGGCCGGCCGGTTCACGTTCGCGCACAACGGCGACCTGCATCACTACAAGGCAGCCCGCGCGCGGTATTGGCAGCAGGGCCGGATCCACGGACGGGCGGACAGCGAGGTCGGCCAGCGCTGGCTCGAGGACGCCTGGTCCGACGACGAGCCCGTCGCACACCTCCTCGCCGCCCTCCACGACGGGTTCGGCGGCGAGGCCAACCTTGCGGTCCTGACCCGGGACGGCGCCCCGCACCACTACGCCGGGAACCCGCAGAACCCCGTGTTCTCGTTCCGGCTGGGCAGGATCGGGGTCGCCTCCACGGCGCTCTACTCCGTGGACCGGTCGCTGTTCAGGTTTGCGGCGAAGGGCGCCACGGATCGGGCGCTCGCGCGTCTCCATGCCACGATCGCGCTCGATGAGCGCGGGCGTGCCGTCGAAGCCGGCTCGGGCCGGCGTCCGACACCGGTCGAGGGAAGCTGACCGCCGGTCCCCTGACCGGCGATCTCAGAGGGAGGGAAGGCGACCGTGGACGGCACCGCGACCATCGCGACCGCGCAGCAGGGCGGCACCGCCGATCCGGGCGAGGAGGGCGCCCGTCCCACCGCGCTGCTCCCGATGACCCAGCTCCTGCGGATCTCTGCGTACTGGCTGGGCCTGACCGCCATCGACGCCGCGGTCGGACTGTTCATCACCAACCGGCTCGAGTTCGACAAGCTGGTGCCGACGGCGAACGTGGGCACCACGCTGTTCATGATCACGGTCGGCGGAGCCATCGTCGGGATCATCATCCAGCCCACCGTCGGGTATATCAGCGACTTCACCGTGAGCCGGTGGGGCCGGCGCAAGCCGTACATCGTCTTCGGGTCGCTGCTGGACGTGGTGTTCCTGGCCGGGATCGCGACCTCCAGCACCGTGCTGATGCTCGCGTCCTTCTACCTGCTCCTCAGCATCAGCACGAACATCGCCCGCGGGCCGTTCCAGGGGTACGTCCCCGATCTCGTCGCCGAGCCCCAGGTGGGCATGGCGAGCGGCATGGTGGGCCTGATGCAGGTCGCCGGCAACGTGACCGGGTTCCTGCTCGTGTCCCTGTCGGTCCGCTTCGGCGCGATGCCGCTGTCCCTGCTGGGCGTCGCGCTGGTCGAGCTGGTCACGATGGCCAGCGTCGTGCTGAAGGTCGGGCAGGGGATGCCGCCGAAGCCTCGCAAAGGTCGCTCGTGGCCCCGGATCGCCCGCGAGGCCTGGGCGACGGACATCCTCCGCGAACGATCCTACGTGTGGCTGCTCGTCTCCCGGCTCCTGTTCCTCACCGCGGGCGCCCTGCTCGTCAACTTTGTCGTGATCTACCTGGGACGCGCCTTCGGGATGTCCAAGGAAGAGGCGAACGGGATGTACGTCGTGCTCCTGATCGTGGTCATCGCGGCGAATGCCATCGCGATCCTGCCGGCCTCGCGGCTGTCGGACCGGATCGGCCGCAAGCCGATCATCTGGGGCGCCTGTTGCATCGGCGCCCTGGGCGTGGCGATCGTCGCGATGGCGCCCGCGATCCCCGTCGCCATGGTAGGTGCCGCCCTGTTCGGGGCCGCGAACGGGACCTTCCTCGCGGTGGACTGGGCGCTCATGACCGACATCATCCCGCGGGCGTCAGCCGGCCGGTACATGGGCATGAGCAACGTGGCGACCGGCACGGCGACGCCGCTCGCGATCGCCGTCGGCGGGATCGTCCTGGACCTGGTGACCTCCACCGGGGCGGAGGCGCTCAGCCCGCGGGTCGTGTTCATCCTGGGCGCCGTCGTCTACGCCCTTGCCGCGGTGACCCTGCGGCCGGTTGTGGAGCCGATGCGGGGGAGGGCCGCGCTCGCGACCGCCTGAGGCTCCACCAGCTGTCCGAGCCTCGACCAGGCTCAGTGAGCCCCCACCGGGGTCAGTCGACGATCTCGGCCGCGACGGGGGCGGGGCGCTGGGTTCCCGGTGCCCCGTGGGATGGCGACGCCTCGACCAGGCCCAGGAACCGGCCCCCCCACGCCCAGATGCGAGCCCGTGTCAGCACCGTGGTGCCGCGCGGGTCCGTCCGGAACGCGGCCAGGAACCGCCGTGCCCGCGTTCGCTGCCGCCGGACCGCGCCCACCCACCAGGTCGGCCTGAGGAAGGCGAACGGGTCCGCCAGCTGCCACCACCACGGCACGATCGACCAGATGAAGACCAGGTAGTCCGCCCGGAACGGCCGCTCGCCGAACCCGAAGAGGACCTGGAGCTGGATGATCGTGAGCGGCAGCATCACCAGCGACAACAGCCCGGACAGGGCCAGGAACACGAGGCCCCAGCCGCGGGCACGCGCCGGCAGCACGAGCCACAGCACCGCCGGAACCCACTTCATCCACGTGGCCAGACCCCAGATCAGGCCGCCCACTCGCCCGCTCGTGAACTGTGCCCCGAACAGCGCGAGCGCCAGGAGCAGGTTGATGTTGCCGGTGTCAAGGTTCGCGCCGGTCGGGATGAAGAGGAGCGCAACGAGGATCGCCGTCGGCAGGGGACGCCGGGTGTACGCCCAGCGGATCGACCACAGGAGCAGCAGGATCGTCCCACCGCGCCACGCGAACCAGGCGACCTCCCAGGGCAGGAGCGCCCACGGGACGAACAGCGGCAGCATCCACGGGGCGTAGACGTAGGGCAGGAATGGCCCCAGGGGATGGTACGGGTCACCGCCCTCCAGCCAGATCCGCACGGCGGCCCAGTACGCCTGGGCATCCGCACCGGCCGTGTCGCCCCGGACGACCATCCCGGCCAGCACGATCGCGAACAGGACGGCCAGGATCAGCATGGCGGCCAGCCGGCGAGGCTCGCGGATTCGGCCAGCCTCGCGACGAAGCGCACGCCGGATGACCCCGGCCCGCCTGGCCGGACGGCGGAGGATCGCGGGCGCGGTGCTCATCGGGGGCCGGGCGGCGTCGTCATGTCGCCGCCATTCTGGCGCGGCCGGGCGCCGGGCGTGTCGGGCACGGCCGATATACTCCGCGCACCATGCCGCAGGGAACCGCGATCGTGATCGGTGGTGCCGAGGACAAGGTCCGCGACCGGGCGGAACCGGGCGGCCGGGCCGTGCACGTCGAGATGATCCGGCGCGAAGCCGCGGCGGTGCACGCGGCGATGCGGCGCGCGCTGCCGGGTGACCTCGTGGTCGTCTGCGCGGACGACGCCGTGGGCGTGTACCGGGAGGCGATGGCGCTGGCCGGCCGGGTCCAGGGTGGCATGGCGTTCGCGGACCCGGGGGAGTTGGAGGCACCGGTGGGATGATCCCGGTCGCGCGGCCCGCCGCGGGCGCACTCGCCGTCTAGCCCGTGACCGGGGCCACCGGTGTCGCCCCCAGGCGCTCCAGCAGGGCGAACACCTCGTCGCGCGCCTCGTGGCAGAACAGGACGACCACCCGCGGCGCGTCCGGGCCGGCACCCTTGGCGTCGCCCGTCGCCGCAGCCCCGGCCCCCACCAACTCCGGCTCCAGGGCTTCGGGCTCCGTCTCCAGGGCCTCGGGCTCCGTCTCGTAGACGGGGATCGCCGCCGGGTCCTTGCCGCCGGCCGCGGCCCCGTCGCGGAGGATGCCGACCACGTCGTCCCGGGCCCGGCCGCGCAGGTAGCCCAGGGTCTCCTTGATCGCGACCCGGTCCGCCCGCTCCGCCGCGATCCGCCCGATGCCGCGCAGCGTCTCGTCCGGGCGGTCGCCCGCGGTGCCGATGATCACGGTGATCGGGGCCGGCGCTCCGGTCTGTGTCGGGTCGGCGCCATCGGGCCCCGCCGCGCCCCGGGCGATGGCCTCGGCGACGTCGAGGATCGCCTCGGTGCCCGCCTCGTTGTGGGCGAAGTCGACGACGATCGTCCGCCGCCCGAGCCGGAACAGGTTCATCCGTCCCGGCGACAGGTCTGCGGAGGGGCGGAAGTCGCGCAGGCCGTCCGCGACCTGGGCGAGGGTGGCGCCCATGGCCCTGGCCCCGCCGGCCGCGGCCAGCGCGTTCGCGACGTTGTGGCGGGCGAACCCGCCGAGCGCCACGGGCAGATCCTCGACACCGATGATCTCGTGCTCGTCGGCCCCGTCCCATTCCACGAGCCACCCCCGACGCAGGACGTGGGCGCGCCCGCCCGCGCGGCGGTGCCGGGCGAGGAGCGCGGAACCGTCCGGCACCATGGAGAAGTACGAGACCCGGGCGTGGACGCGGCGGGCCATCGCGGCGACCAGCGGGTCATCGGCATTGAGGACCACCCAGCCGTCCGGCTTCGTGACCCGGCAGACCGTGCCCTTGACCTCGGCCAGCTCCGGGAGGGTGTGGACGCCGCCGAGGTCAAGGTGGTCGGAGGAGACGTTGGTGAACACCGACGCCTCGTTGGACTCGTAGCCCATGCCCCGCAGGACGAGCCCGCCACGCGCGGTCTCCAGGACGGCCACGTCGACGTCGTCGCGCCGCAGGACGCTGGCTGCGCCGCCGGGCCCGGTCCAGTCGCCGGGGTCCACCATCCGCTCGTCCACGAGGATCCCGTCCGAGGTGGTCGTCCCGACGTGCCGGCCTGCCAGCAGCAGGATGTGGGTGATGAGACGGGTGACCGTGGACTTGCCGTTGGTACCGGTGATCGAGACCACCGGGATCCGTCTCTCGGCGTCACGGATCCAGGCCGGCGGGGTGGCCGGGGCGGCGGCGATCCGCTCCGTCCAGCGGGCGACGGCCCTCGCCTGGGTGTTGGTGAGACGCACGCGCCGGGCGGGCGAGACGGACCGGACCGCGAGATCGAAGGAGGCCTCGGCGATGAGCCTGGCCCGCTCCGCCCCGCTCCAGGGCCAGGTGACGATCCAGCGGCCCTCGTCGGACGCGCGGTGCACCTCGCACGGGCCGGCGACCTCGCCGTGGTCCGCACGGAGGCGCCGGGTCCAGGCGACCAGGTCGGCGACGGCGTCCGGCCACTCGCGGGCGGGGGCTGTCCGGCCGAGATGGACCAGGGCGGCAGCCGTGGGCGTGCGCGACCCGTGCCATACCCTCGACCGGCCGATGGCGACGTCAACCTTGACCACCGGCATGAGCCGGTAGACATTCGGGCCCTCGAGCAGCCGGATCTCGATGAGTCGCACGATCCGGCGAGGATAATGGAGCCCGGACCCGCGCTCCGGCCCGTTCTGCGAAGGATGGCCCGTCGTCGTCTCCACTGGCACCGCATCGGTAGACTTGGCGCCATGCCTTCGACCCCCGCTGTTCTCCTCGACCCCCACGAGATCGCCGCCCTCCGTGCCGCCGTCGAGGCCGCCGAGCCCGCCTTCCTAGCGGACCTCGAACGCCTCGTCAACACCGACTGCGGCAGCTACACCAGGGCGGGCGTGCAGGTGATCGGGCGCTGGACCGCGGAGCGCCTGCGGGCGCTCGGGGCACGGGTCACCAGCCACCCCAACGACCAGGACCTGGGCGAGACCGTGATCGGGGAGTTCGCCGGCACGGATCCGCACGGACCCGTCCTGCTGTGCATCGGCCACATGGACACGGTGTTCGACGAGGGGACCGCGGAGGAGCGCCCGTTCGAGATCCAGGCGGGCATCGCCACCGGTCCCGGCGTGACGGACATGAAGAGCGGGCTGCTCGCCGGGCTGTACGCGATCGGGGCCCTCCGTGACGTCCTCGGCGGCCTGCCCCTCGCGAGGCTGATCTTCGTGGCCAACCCGGACGAGGAGATCGGCTCGCCCGTCTCCACACCGCACATCCGCCGGATCGCCGCGGATGTGGATGCCTGCCTCGTGCTCGAGTGCGCGCGTGCGAACGGCGACATCGTCTCCAGCCGGAAGGGCACCCTTGATCTCGTCATCACCGTCCACGGTCGCGCGTCGCACGCGGGTGTCGAGCCCGAGAAGGGCCGCAGCGCGATCCTCGAGGCCGCCCGCATCGTGACCGAGCTGCATGCGCTCAGCGGGCGCTGGACCGGGGTGACCGTCAACGTGGGCGTGATCGGCGGCGGCACGCGGCCCAACGTGGTCGCTGAGCGCTGTGCCATGGAGGTGGACATCCGCGCCGTCACCCGGGATTCCCTGGTGGAGGCCGAGGCGGCGATCCGGGCGATCACCGCCCGGTGCGTGGTGCCTGACGTGACGGTGGAGATCGAGGAGACCGGTCGCCACTGGCCGATGGAGAAGCTCGAGCGCGCCGGACGGCTCGTGGGCCACGCGGTCGCGCTCGCCGCGGATCTCGGCTTCCCGCTGCGCGATGCCGCGACGGGCGGGGCATCCGATGCCAACACGACCGCGGGCATGAGCGTGCCGACGCTCGACGGCCTGGGGCCGATCGGCGGCCTGGACCATTCCCCGGGCGAGTACCTGGAGGTCGCCTCGATCGTGCCGCGCACCGTGCTCCTGGCGGCCCTGGTCGCCTCGATCGGCCGTGACCCGGAGGTCCGTGCCTGGCGCGCGGCGCGCGTGGAGGTGGCGACCGCCGCCAGGGCTGCTCGACCGAGACCCGCCCCGGGGTCCGCGTCGGCGCGATGAGTCGGCGGCACGTCGCCAGTGGCGGCCCCTGGGAGAAGAGCGGTGGCTACTCCCGCGCCCTGGCCGTCGGCGACCTGTGCTGGGTCGCGGGCACCGCGGACGCCGGCCGGTCGGGGAGTCGCTCCACCCGGGCGACGCCGCCGGGCAGGCGCGCGCCGCGTTCGTGATCGTCGAGGGCGCGCTCACCGAGGCCGGCTTCGTGCTGGACGAGGTCGTGCGGACCCGGATCCACAACACCGATCCCGCGGACGCCGATGTCGTGGCCGCGGTGCACGGCGAGATCTTCAAGCACGTACGCCCGGCGGCCACGCTCGTGGTCGTGGCGGGCCTGATGCGGCCGAGCCTGCTGGTCGAGGTCGAGGCGGAGGCGCGGCGCGAGCCGCGCGGCTGAGCGGCGGCTACCCGATCCCCGCGAACCTGAGCAGCGCGACCAGCGCGACGCCCGCGGCCAGCCCCAGGAGCAGGTTCCGCTTCCACGCCACCAGGGCGAGGCAGACAACGACGCCGACGGCCGTGACGTCCAGGTGGATGGCCCACGACGTCTCGGATGTGGGCACGACCAGCGTCTGGACGGCGGCGATCGAGGCCAGCACGGCAGGGCCCACCAGGCGCAGGTAGAGCAGGGCGCGCGGCGGCAGGCGCTCGATCCCGGGTGCCAGCAGCGGCAACGCCCTCGAGGGGTAGGTCACCGCGGCCATGAGGACCGCCAGCAGGACGAGCTCGGTGCTCACCGGGTGCCCTCCGCCGGCAGGTCGTCCAGATCGTCCAGTTCGTCCAGCTCGGCGATCGCCTCGTCCAGGTCGACGGGCAGGCCGGAGAGGTCGGACTCCGGGACGACGTGCCGGCCGCCGTCGGGCATGGCCATGCCGACCAGCGGCCCCAGCAGCCCGCCCGCCACGATCCCCATTGCCGGCCCCATCACCAGCGAGAGCAGGACGCCGAAGACCGCGCCCGATCCCGCGGCGACCACCTCGCGGCGACCCGTCATGAACCCCACGGCCAGTCCGGCCATCGCCGCCGGGAACACGATGTCCAGCCCGAACACCGACGGATCCGGGATGGCGCCTCCCAGCAGCACCCCGGCCAGGGTCGCCACGTTCCACGGGATGAACACCCCCAGGATCGCCCCGATCCAGTACCCGGGAATGTCCACGCGCCCCAGCCGGTGGAAGTGGGTGGCGGCCAGGGCGAACGCTTCGTCGGTCAGCACGTGGGCCATCGCCGCCCGGTGGAGGAACGGGACCCCCCGCAGCCGCGGTGCCAGCGACGCGCTGTACAGCAGGTGGCGCGCGTTGAGGAAGAGCGTCAGGACCACGATGGGGGCCCAGGGCAGTCCCGCGGAGACGTAGCCGACGGCGGCGAACTGGGCCGCACCCGCGAACCCGATGACGCTCATCGCGCAGGCCTCGATGGGGGAGTAGCCGGCGTTGCGGGCCGCGAGGCCGAAGACGAACCCGAACCCGATCGCGGACACGGCGATCCCGGCGGTGTCGAGGAGGAGGCGGCGTCGCGCGGCGCGGAGGTCCAGCGGCGCCGCGGCAGGCGCGGTCACGGCTCGGGGATCGCGGCGGGAGGTGCGGCGGTCGGTGCGGCCGCGCCTAGCGCAGGAAGGTCTTGGCGCAGGACCCGTCGCAGACGACGTACACCGCGTGCTTCTCGGCGGCGTAGCCGGCCGCGTGCAGCAGCCCGGCGCAGCCCTTCGACGGGCACTTGTAGACCCACCAGCGGTCGTTCGCGTCGAGCGGGGTCGTCTCCGCCTTCAACTGGTCGCCCAGGCCATCGCGCTCCGCGACGAGCGACGCGACACGGGCTGCGCGATCCGCCTCCAGCTCGCTGGTGTAGGGGTAGTTCTGCCCGACGTTCGAGGTCACCTGTGCCTCCGCATTGCAGCCGATGCCGGCGGCAGTTCGGTCGTGAGCGCAGCCTGCCACCGGCCGGCCGAGGATACCACCCGCAGGTGCGCCTACCGGACCGCCGGGAGACCCTCGCTGCGCGGGTCCGCGACGGCCGCCAGGCTGCCGCCAACCGCCGGCCCTCCGCCCACCAGCTCGATCGCATGCTCGTGGCCCAGGGCGCCGTCGTACGGCATCTGCGCCACGCGGTGACCAAGGCGACGCAACTCGCCCAGCACGCCGTCGGCCGGGTTCCCGTCGGCCAGCACCGCGATCGGGGGCGCCAGCCAGCCGTCCGGCTCCACCGTGATCCGGGACGCGGCCACGGCCGAAGCCAGGTCCGCACCCCCGTCCACGAGCGCCGAGACCAGCTGGACGTGGATCTGTGGCTGGATGTCGCCGCCCATGGACCCGCCGATCACCCACGGTCGCCGCTCGCCGTCCCGGAACAGCATCCCGGGGAGCAGGGTGTGGGCCGTGCGCTTGCCGGGCAGGATCGTGTTGGGGTGCGCCGGATCCAGCGAGAACGAGGCGCCCCGGTCCTGGAAGTGGACACCCGTCGCCGGGTCGACGACGCCGGACCCGAACCCGGATGCGTTCGACTGGATCAGGCTGACCGCGTTCCCCTCCGCGTCCACCACGGCCAGGTAGATCGTCCCGCCCACGAGGGTGCGTGCCGGCGGCGGAGCGGGGTCCGCGCGCCGGGGGTCGATCTGCGCCGCCAGCCCGGCCGCGCGCTCCTTTGACAGCAGCATCTCCACCGGGACCTCGCGGAATGCCGGATCCGTGAGGCAGGCGTCGCGGTCCGCGTAGACGAGCTTCGCGGCCTCGAGCTGGCAATGGATCCAGGCGGCGTCGGACCAGCCCCGGCCGTCGAAGCGGGCGCCCGCAGGTGGCTCGAACCGCTCGAGGATGTTGAGGATCTCGAGGGCGAGGATCCCGCTGCTGTTGGGCGGGTGGGTGGTGACACGGACGCCGCGGTAGGTCGTGGAGATCGGCGTGCCCCAGGTGCTCCGGTGGTCCCGCAGGTCGGTCACCGTGTGCGAGCCCCCGGCCGCCGCCAGTCCGCGGGCGATGCGCTCGCCGAGGTCGCCGTCGTAGCAGGCGTCGAAGCCCTCGTCGGCCAGGGTGCGGAGCGTCGCCGCGAGCGCCGGCAGCCGCACGAGCTCGCCCGGCCGCCACGGCCGTCCCTCGGGGCGCCAGACCTGCCGGAACCCCGCCGTCCAGGGCTCGTCGCCGATGGAGGCGTCCGTCTCCTCGACCGACTCGATCAGCCCGCTCCAGGCCG